>CAMLSH010000330.1 GCA_946482625.1 uncultured Opitutaceae bacterium | reverse complement strand
GGCTCGAACGTCAGACCGAACGCCTCCGCCTCGGCATGATCGAAGACGGCACCGCCATCGGCGACGGACTCGGCGTCGCGCTCACCCGCCTCGAACAGGCGAAACACGAAAGCGGTGGACGCCGCCAAGGCGCGTTCGTTGTCCTCATGACCGACGGCGCCAACAACAAAGGATCTCTCAATCCCGACCAAGCCACCGAGATCGCCAAGTCCCGCGGCATCCCCGTCTACACCATCGGCGCCGGCCGCGATGGCATCGTTCCTTTTCCGATCATGGATAGCGAAGGCCGGCCAACTGGCCGCTACACCGGCCGCACGTCCGATCTCGACGAAGGCACTCTGCGGCGCATCGCCAACGCCACCGGCGGCCGCTACTTCCGCGCCGACGACATCCGCACCACCGAAAACGCCTTCGCCGCCATCGACCGCGCGCAGAAGATCGAGTTTCAATCCAAGTCCTACCTCCTCACCCGCGAACTCTTCGTCTGGCCCGCGATCCCCGGCACCGTCCTCTTCGCCCTCGCCGCACTCTTGATACGCCGCTCATCCCCGTCCGCTGTAGGCGGGGTGCCCTCACCCCGCACACGCGTCGCGTCGTCAACAACCGCCGCCACCACGACCACCGCCGCCGCCCGATGAATTTCCACTGGCCCCTCCTCCTCTGGCTTCTCGCGCTGCCTGCTCTCTGGCTCGCCTTCGACCTCGCGCGCCTCCGTCGCCACAAATCCACGACAGCCGCGTCTCCCTCAAAAATCATCCAAGCCGAGGCCACCCGTAGTTCATTGGTCATTGGTCACTGGTCATTCCAGCGCGGTTTGTCCAAACCGCGCTGGCGCTTCTGCCTCGGCCTCGCCTGCGCCATCGTCGCCTTCGCGCGCCCTCAATGGGGCCGCATCGAAGAGCCCGTCTTCGATCAGTCCCGCGAAATCCTCCTCGCGCTCGATCTCTCCCGCAGCATGACCGCGCCCGACGTGAAGCCCACGCGCCTCGATCGCGCGAAACTTCTCATCACCAGCCTCCTTGAGCGGCTCGAAGGCGAACGCGTCGGCTTGGTCGTTTTCGCCGGTACCTCGTTTCTCCAAAGCCCGCTCAGCGCCGACTACGAAATCCTCCGCGATTTCCTGCCCGCGTTGAATCCCGATTTTCTTCCCCAAGGCGGTAGTAACTATCACGCCTTGCTCGACGCCTCGCTCGAAGCCTTCGGTACTGACGCCGTCGCCGACCGCTACCTCATCGTTCTCAGCGACGGTGAAGCCACCGACGACGACTGGAAACCGCTCGCCGAACAGTTGAAGAAAAAAAACATCCGAGTCATCGGCCTCGGCATCGGCACCGCTCAAGGCGCCATGATTCCCGACAGCTCCGGCGGTTTCGTTAAAGACGAGCGCGGCGCCGTCGTTCTCTCCCGCCTCGAAAGCCGCACGCTTCAAGAACTCGCTGAAACCACCAACGGCGTCTACACCGACGCCAGCTCCTGGGTCGATCTCGCGCAACTCATCACCACCACCGTCGAAGCCGGCCGCAAAGGCGCCTTCATGGAACGCAACCGCGTCCGCCTCGCGGAACGTTTCCAATGGGCGCTCGCCCCCGCTCTGCTCCTGTTCGCCTGGAGTTTCTGGCGCGAATTCCCTGTCCGCCCGCGCTCCCGCGACATCCAATTGAAAACCGCCCCGCTTCCTCCACCGCTCCCTTCCGTTCGCGGGACGACTCCCCTGTCACGCATGACCGTCGCCAACGTTCTCATCGTCACGCTCGCGCTCCTTTCGACCTTCGGCCTTCGACCTTCGGCCTTAGCCGCAGATCCTTCCGCCGCCTCCGATCCCACCGCCACCATCGCTCAACCGCTCAGCACGCTCGTCGGCCATTTCTCCGGCCGCGACGCACTCGCCGCCCACGACTACGCCGAACTCGCCAACACGACCGTCACCTACGGCGAACGCCTCCAGTCCGCCAAACACCCCGTCCCCGAAGGCCCTATACACGACGCCCTCCTCGCCGTTGACCGGGGCGAAGCCGCCGACGCCAGCGCCGCCGACTGGCCCGACCTCCGCGCCAAACTCAAAAAATTCCTCCAGAAAAACGAACCGCCACCCAAGCAGGACGACGAAAAAAAGGAGGACGAGAAAAAGGAAGAGCAGGACAAACAGGATAAGCAGGATTCCGAAAACCAGTCCGGCAAACCCGACGACAAATCCGAACAGGAGAAAAAAGAGCAGCAGGATAAATCCGACTCCCAGCAATCCCAGGACTCCTCCAAGTCCCAGCAAAACCAACAGGAACAGCAGGAGTCCAAACCGGGCGAAGAAAAGAAGGAGCCCGCAAAAGATCAGCAGTCCGCCTTCGGCAAGATGGACGAAAAGCCACCCGAGGAGAAAACACCGCAAGAAGCTCCCCAGCCCTCTGAAGAAACCCAGAAGATCGGCGGCGCTCCTGAAAACAAATCAGCCATCCCCGTTAACCCAGAGCTCTCCGTTCCGCTCCAGAAACTCGACGAAGTCCGCAACCTCGATTCCCCCGGCCGCCTTTTCCAACTGATGCAAGATCCCAAAGCCAAGCCCGAGAAAAAGGGCAAAGACTGGTAATCTGCCATGCTCCCACGCTTCTCCCTTTCCGCTCCCGTGCGCCCCTCAACCATCCACACCGCTCCCTCCGAGGTAGGGCGCGTTATCCCTAACACGCCGGTTGGACGCCAAACGCATACACGCCTCCAAATTCACCCGACACCGCTCCGTCGCCTGTGCGCCGATGCGTCACGCCTCTTCAAATACACGTTCACGCTGCTAACGGCATTCGTCCTTCTCTCCTCCTTCGCCCGCGCCCAATCCGTCCGCTGGGAACCATCCAGCGGCAGCCTCGCCCATGGCCAGACCAGCGAGTTGAGCCTCGTATTCGATGGCTGCGAACCGGCCGGATCTCCCGCCATTCCCGCCGTCAGCGGACTCACCCTTCAACGCGGCGGCGAGATGCGCAACACGAGCATCGTCAACGGCCGCATGTCCCAATCCGTCACGTTGAACTTCGCCGCGCGCCCCTCGGTGAAACAACGCGTCACCATTCCCGCCTTCTCCGTCGATACCGACAAGGGCAAGCTCACCGTCGCCGCCGCCAGCTTCGACGTCGGCGACGCCACCATCGGCGGCAGCGGCCTTTCCCTCGAATCCGTCGTCACCGCCCGCTTCCAGACGCCACGCGAAGTCTGGGCCGGCGAAGTTTTTCCGATCACTTACAAACTCAGTACCCTGCGCCGCTATTTTCATTCCTTCGGCAGCTATCTCGAATGGGCTCCCGCTCCTTTCGTTATCGAGGACTGGAGTAAGGGAGAGTTGAAAGAAGCCGTGGTCTCAGGAGAAAACCACGTGGTACTCGAGCAAGCCACGCGCGCCGTCGTGCGCTCGCCCGGCGCCGTCACCCTCAACGCCGGCCACCAGCTCGTGAACGTCATCAAAGGCACCGACATGTGGGGCCGCGCCAATCTCGACCAATTCGCCGTCACCAGCGACCGCCCCGTTGTCACCGTGAAACCACTACCCGACGGCGCCCCCGCCGCTTTCAACGGAGCCGTCGGCAAGTTCACGCTCGAGTCCAAAGTGGTCCCTGTCTCCGCCAACGTCGGCGATCCCATCACCTGGACGCTCACGCTCTCCGGCACCGGCAACTGGCCGGATCTCCCCGGCCTGCCCGCCCGCGAAGCCTCCAAGGATTTCCGCGCCATCCAGCCGCAGGCGAAACGCGCCAACAAAGACGGCGCTCTCTTCGAAGCCACGCTCACTGAAGACGTCGTGCTCATCCCCACCAAAGACGGCACCTACACGCTCGGCCCGGTCAGCTTCACCTATTTCGACCCGGCCAAAGGCGCCTATCAAACAGTCACCACGCCACGCACCACCGTCTCCATCACCGCGCCTGCTCCCGCTCCGGTTGTAGGCGGGGTGCCCTCACCCCGCACTAGCGAGACCGCATCCAACGCAGGCACTCAAACGGCACCGCCCAAATCCACCCTCACTCCACCCGGCGCACCCGCAGCCATTCCGCGCGATCCACTTCTCACCAACGTTATTGCACCGCTCCCGTTGTCCCCGCGCACGCTCCTGCTTTGCGCGCTTTCGCCGCTCGCTCCACTGCTCGCATTCTGGTTCTGGCTCGCCCTTCGACGCGCGCAAAAGACCGACCCCTTCCTCCCCCAACGCGAAGCCCGCGCCCGCCTCGCCGCCACGCTCGCTCAACTTCGCTCCACCCAAGACCGCGGAAAAATCATCGCCCTCCTCCAAAGCTGGCAACGCGACACCGCCGCCCTCTGGCCCCTCAACCGCGCCGTCCCGTCAGCCACCGATTTTTCCGATGTAGCCGCGTCACTTAAGACGCGGACCGACGCCATCCCCACGAGCGCCGCCATCCCGCCGGCATCCCTTCCCACATCGCCCGCGCCCACCTCGACCACGTCCGTCACCGCCCCCTCGCCGTCCGACGCCGCCTGGGCCGCTCTCTGGCTCGATGCCGAACGCTGTCTCTACCGCGCAGATACACCGCTTCCCGCCGACTGGATCGCGCGCGCCGAAACCGCGCTCGCCGCGCGCCCCGTCAAGTCGTTCAGCGCCTTCAGCCTCTTTCGCCCCCGCAACCTCCTCCCGTTCGCCGCCGCGTTCATCCTCGGCTTTTCCGCGATCGCGCCCGACGCCCAGGCACAAGGCGCAGCCGCCAGCGCTTACGCCCGCAGCGATTTCGCCTCCGCCGA
>CAMLSH010000329.1 GCA_946482625.1 uncultured Opitutaceae bacterium | reverse complement strand
AGCTCGCGCTCACCTCGAAATACAAATCCGAGTTCCTCGCCAACATGTCGCACGAACTGCGCACGCCGCTGAACTCGATCCTCATCCTCGGCCAGCAACTCGCAGAAAACAGCGGCGGCAATCTCTCAAACAAACAGGTCGAGTTCGCCCGCAACATCCACTCCTCCGGCTCCGATCTGCTCAACCTCATCACCGACATTCTCGACCTATCGAAGATCGAATCCGGCACCGTCACCGTCGACGCCGAGGAGATCGGCTTCAACTCCCTGCGCGACTCCATCGAGCGTAATTTCCGCCACATCGCCGACTCGAAGAACCTGCCGTTCCAAGTCGAGTTCGAGTCCGACCTGCCGCGCATGATGTCGACCGATCCGAAGCGCCTGCAGCAGATCTTGAAGAACCTTTTGTCCAACGCCTTCAAGTTCACCGCCCAAGGCCAGGTCAGCGTCCACGTGGGACCGGCCAGCGAGGGCTGGACGCCCGGCCATCCCATCCTCGGGCGCTCGCTGCACGTCATCGCCTTCGCCATCAGCGACACCGGCATCGGGATCGCGCCGGAAAAACAAAAACTCATCTTCGAGGCGTTCCAGCAGGCCGACGCCGGCACCAGCCGCAAGTACGGCGGCACCGGTCTGGGCCTCGCGATCTCGCGCGAACTCGCGGCGCTCCTCGGCGGGGAGATCCGCCTGATTAGCACGCCCGGCCAGGGCAGCACGTTCACGCTGTACTTGCCGCAATACTACATCGACCAGTCCGCCGACAAGGGCCGTACACATCCCGCCATGCCGGCTCCGCTGGTGCTGCCGGCGCCCCGCGAGGAAACGGTGCCCGACGACCGCGACGGCATCCGGCCGGGTGACCGGACGCTGCTCATCGTCGAGGACGATCCGCACTATGGCCGCGTGCTGCTCGGTCTCGCCCGCGAGAAAGGGTTCAAAGGCATCGTCGCCAATCGCGGTCACACCGCGCTCGCGCTCGCCCGTCAGTTTCTCCCCACCGCCATCACGCTCGATATCTTCCTGCCCGACATGCTCGGGTGGACGGTGCTCAACAACCTGAAGCTCGATCCGCACACCCGGCACATCCCCGTGCAGATCATCTCCGCCGAGGAGGAACGCTCCCACGCCCTCACCCACGGCGCCTTCGCTTCCACCGTCAAACCCGTCACCACCGACGGCCTCGACCAATGCTTCGAGCGCATCAAACGCTTCGTCGAGCCGCACATGAAACGCCTGCTCGTCGTTGAGGATAACGACATCGAGCGGGAAAGCATCGTGGAGCTGCTTAAGCACGACGACATCGAGATCGCCACCGCCTCCACCGGCACCGAAGCGTTGGAAAAACTCATGGACCGCTCCTTCGACTGCTGTGTAGTCGATCTGCGGTTACCCGACATGAGCGGCTTCGAGCTGCTTGGCCAGATCCAGTCCGATCCTTCGCTGCGGGATATTCCGATCGTCGTGTTCACCGGCAAAGACCTCAGCCAGGAGGAGGAGAAACAGCTCCGCACCATGGCCAAAAGCATCCTCGTGAAAGACGTGCAGTCCCCTGAACGGCTCTTCGACGAAACCGCGCTCTTCCTCCATCGCGTCGTCTCCGAACTCCCCGAGGCAAAGCAGCAGATGCTCGACCGCCTCCACGCCTCGAACGACGTGCTGCGCGGTCGCAAGGTCCTCATCGTCGACGATGACGCGCGCAACATCTTCGCCCTGACGACCATGCTCGAAAACCAAGAGATGAACGTGATCAGCGCGACGAACGGACGCCAGGCCATCGAGTATATCCAAAACGTGCCCGAACTCGGCGTCGTTCTCATGGACATCATGATGCCCGAGATGGACGGCTACGAAACGATGCGCGAGATCCGCAAGGACCCGCGCTTCAGCGCCCTCCCGATCCTCGCGCTCACCGCCAAGGCCATGAAAGGCGACCGCGAAAAGTGCCTGGCCGCCGGCGCTTCCGACTACATCGCGAAGCCCGTCAACACCAACGAACTCCTCTCCCTCCTTCGCGTATGGCTCTACCGCTGAAACCCGGCAGCGCCAACCCGGTGTTCACGACTCCATCCTTTCGATACATCGCATCCCTCCACCCACCACGCACAGTCCGACCCTAGTGCACCTGCCTCGCGACACCGCTCCCGTGCATCCTCCCTCCGTGAACTCTCATCCCCAGCTCGAAGCCGTCGCGACTCCCATCAACCTCCTCATCGTCGATGACGAGCCGCGAAATCTCGATGTCCTTGAGAGCATCCTGACGTCTCCCGATTACCGCCTGGTGCGCGCGCTCACCGCGGAACGCGCTTTGCGCGAACTCCTCGAAGGCGAATTCGCCGCCATCATCCTCGACATCCAGATGCCCGAGATGACCGGCATCGAGCTGGCCAACCTCATCAAGCAGCGCAAACGCACCCAGCACATCCCGATCATTTTCCTCACCGCCTACTTTCAAGAGGATAAAGACGTGCTCGAAGGCTACGGCATCGGCGCGGTCGATTACCTCACGAAGCCGCTCAACCCGCAGATCCTCAAATCCAAGGTCGCCGTCTTCGTAGATCTCTTCCGCAAAAACCGCGCGCTCGCCGCCAGCAACGCCGCGCTTCAACAGGAGATCCTTCAACGCGAACACGCCGAGACTTCGCTACGCGTTCTCAACAACGAACTCGAAGCACGCGTGCAGACCCGCACCGCCGAGCTCATGCGCCTCAACGACGAACTCCGCGAGCGCAGCAAAGCTCTTCGCGACAGCGAGCGCCGTTTCCGCAACATGGCCGACCACTCGCCCATGATGCTCTGGGTCACCTCTGCCGACGGCTCCTGCACGTATTTGAATCGTGGATGGAGCGAGTTCACCGGACAAAACGCCGACGAGGCGCTCGGCGAGGCTTGGTTCGACGCCGTTCACCCTCAGGATCGCACGCCGTCGCTCCTCGTCTTTCGCGACGCTAGCGTCCGTCGTGAACCCTTTCGCCACGAGTACCGCCTCCTGCGCAAAGACGGCGAATACCGCTGGGCCCTCAACGCCGCCGTCCCCCGTTTCGACGAATCCGGCGAATTCCTCGGCCACATCGGATCGATCATCGATATCACCGACCGCAAACAAGCCGAGAGCGCCATGGAACAGGCCCGCGACCTCGCGCTCGCCGGCTCCCGCGCCAAGGACGATTTCCTCGCCACCCTCTCCCACGAGCTCCGCACGCCGCTCAATCCCGTGCTGCTCCTCGCCAGCGAAGCCGCCGCCAATCCCGACCTCCCCGCCGAGGTGCGCGCCGATTTCGAGCAGATCGCCCGCAGCGTCACCCTCGAAGCCCGCCTCATCGACGATCTCCTCGACCTCACCCGCATCACCCGCGGCAAACTCGCCCTCGAAATCGGCGCGCACGACGTCCACGTGATTTTGCGCGAAGCAATCGCCACCGTGAGCACCGAGATCGCACAGAAAAATATCTCCCTCTCTATCGAGCTCGACGCCCCCCGCTGCATCGTTCCAGGCGACGCCGTGCGTCTCCAGCAGATCTTTTGGAACGTCCTGAAAAACGCGGTGAAGTTCACCCCCGAGGAAGGCCGCATCACCGTCGGAACGCGGCTCAACCCGACCGGAAACCGTATCGAAATAACGGTGACCGACACGGGCATCGGTCTCACCGCGGCTGAAACCGAGCGCGCCTTCGACGCCTTCACCCAAGGCGACCACGCCTCCCGCCCCAGCACACACCGCTTCGGCGGCCTGGGCCTCGGCCTCACGATCTCCCGGACGCTTCTGGAACAACACGGCGGCTCCATCACCGCTCGCAGCGAAGGCCGCGGACACGGTGCCAGTTTCACGATCGAACTTCCGCTCGCTCACGAAGACGCCGTCACCACGGATTCTCCCTTTCCCGAGAAAAGTCCCCCGGCCTTTTCCATCGAGGAACCGCGCGTCGCGGCGTCCCGCGGTCGCGTGCTCCTTGTCGAAGACCACGAGCCCACTCGCGTCGCCCTCGAACGCCTGCTCTCCCGTCGTCGCTTTGAAATCGTGAGCGCCGGCAGCATCGCCGAAGCGCGCAAAGCCGCCGCTCCCGGCGGTTTCGACCTGCTTATCTCCGACATCGGTCTGCCCGACGGCAACGGCTTCGACCTCATGGCCGAACTCCGCGATCGCTTCAACCTGCCCGGTATCGCGTTGAGTGGATACGGCATGGAGGAAGACATCGCCCGCAGCGAACTCGCCGGCTTCAGCGATCACCTCACCAAACCCGTCCGCGTCCAGGCCCTCGACCGCGCCCTCGCGCGGATCGTTCTTTAACGCGCACGAAGCGTCAGCTCTTCGAACCGGTCGTCGCAATGCCTTGCACAAACGTTTTCTGCGCGAAGAAAAACAGCACGATCACCGGGATGACCGTCACCGTGCTCGCCGCCATCAGGTGGTGCCATTGCACGCCGCCGGTCTGTGAATGGAAACTCTGCAATGCGAGCGACAGCGGAAACGTTTCCTTCCGCGTCAGGTAGAGCAGCGGCCCAAGAAAATCGTTCCATGCGTAGAGGAAGTGCAGCACGCCCGCCGTCGCCAGCACCGGTTTGCTCAGCGGCAGGATGATCCGCCAGAAGATCGTCCACTCGCTGCATCCGTCGATGCGCGCCGCCTCGCTCAGCTCCTCCGGAATCGCGCGGAAAAACTGCCGCATCAGGAAAATATTAAACGCGCTCCCAAACCACGCCGGCACCCACAACGGCATCAACGTCCCGATCATGTTGAG
>CAMLSH010000328.1 GCA_946482625.1 uncultured Opitutaceae bacterium | reverse complement strand
TCCTGGCCTTGCATCGGCGGAACGTCGATCGGGCTGGGGAGATAATTAACAACGCAATCGAGCAGGCGCTGGACGCCCTTGCGCTTGAAAGCAGAGCCGGGGATCACGCCCGTGAATTGCAGGGAGATCGTGGCTTTGCGGACGGCGAGCATGAGCTCCGAAACGGAGATCTCTTCGCCATTCAGGTACTTCTCGGCGATGACGTCGTCGAAATCGGAGACCGCCTCGATGAGCTTTTCGCGATACGATTTCGCGTCCGCCTTCATGTTCTCGGGGATCTCGCTCGTCACTGGATTCATGCCGAGCATGTCCTTGGTGTCGTCGAAAATGTAGGCGACCTGCTGAACGAGATCGATCAAGCCCGTGAAGTTTTCTTCGGCGCCGATCGGGAGGAAAAGAGGGTGAGCGTTGGCCTTGAGCTTCTCGCGCATCTCGTCGACAGCGCGGAAGAAATTGGCGCCCGTGCGATCCATCTTGTTGATGAACGCGATGCGAGGAACTTTGTACTTGTTGGCCTGGCGCCAGACAGTCTCGGACTGGGGCTGCACGCCGGCAACGGCGCAGAAAACGGCAACAGCACCGTCGAGAACGCGAAGGGAGCGCTCGACTTCAGCGGTGAAGTCAACGTGTCCAGGCGTGTCGATGATGTTCACGCGCTGCTTGATGCCCTTCCATGGGCCCCAAGAAGCATTCCAAGCGCAGGAAATGGCGGCGGCGGTGATCGTGATGCCACGCTCGCGCTCCTGCTCCATCCAGTCGGTCACAGTCGTACCTTCGTGCACTTCGCCCATCTTGTGGACAGCGCCGGAGTAGAAAAGAATACGCTCGGTCGTCGTGGTCTTACCGGCATCGATGTGCGCGGCGATACCGATGTTACGAGTCCATTCCAGTGGGAATGGGCGGTCCTTCGAGTTAACCGGAGAAACCTTCGATTTATCGGTGACGATGGTGATGGCGGGAGCGGCAGTAGACATGACGGAAGAGCGAACGAGCGGTTATTACCAGCGGAGGTGGGCGAAGGCGCGATTGGCCTGGGCCATCTTGTGGGTGTCTTCCTTCTTCTTAACGACAGAGCCGGTGTTGTTGTAGGCATCGACGAGCTCAGCAGCGAGGGCGTCCTTCATCGGGATGCCCTTGCGGGAACCAGCGGCGTCAACAATCCAGCGGAGCGCGAGGCTCTCCTGGCGTTCGTAAGAAATTTCGATCGGAACCTGGTAAGTGGCGCCACCCACACGGCGGCTCTTCACTTCGAGGCGGGGGCGGGCATTTTCCAGCGCGCCGATGAGCAGATCAACCGGATCACCCTTTTCGAGCTTCTCGGAAACCTTCTCGAACGCACCGTAGACGATGCGTTGGGCAAGGTTCTTCTTGCCGCTCTTCATGATGACATTGACGAGATGGGCTACGAGCGGGCTGCTGTAGCGGATGTCCGGAACGACTTGGCGTTTATCTGCTCTGTGGCGGCGTGACATGACGAAAGTAGGTTAAAAAGAACTTCGGTTTACTTAGCACCGGCCTTGGCGGCCTTCGGGCGCTTGACGCCGTACTTGGAGCGGCTGCGACGACGTTTCTCGACGCCGGTGGCATCGAGGGTGCCGCGGACGATGTGATAACGAACGCCGGGCAAATCCTTCACACGACCACCGCGGACGAGCACGATCGAGTGCTCCTGGAGGTTATGACCTTCGTCCGGAATGTACGAAATAACTTCGCTTCCATTCGTGAGACGAACCTTCGCGACCTTACGGATGGCGGAGTTGGGCTTCTTCGGGGTGCGGGTCATGACCTGCACGCAAACGCCACGGCGGAAAGGGTTGCCCGCCAAGGCCGGGGATTTGGACTTGGTGCGCACCTTGCGGCGTCCTTTGCGTACGAGTTGATTGATGGTCGGCATAGCGAAATTGAAGGTCGGGAAATGAGGAAAAGGCGCGAAAGCTACCAGCCGAGTGATGCTCGGCAAGGTTTATTTCGCGAAAAAAACTTGCTCGAAGAATCCGCGACTGCTTTCGCGATTCTTCGTCTAAAAAAGCGTCCACTCAACAGGTGTTCAGCGACGCGAAAAGTGATGCGCTCAGCTACGAGCGGGAGGGAGAGGCCACCGGGTTTCTTCATCGTGCGCAAGAGCAAAGCCGCACTTCTTCGATGACTCGCACAAGCCGCACATCGATTCCGCTCGTCGCTTCGCGCTCACTCGCCTCGCGGCATTTCGCCGACACCGCGAATGCGCTCAGCGCCGAGCGCGATCACACAGCTCGAAATAAACTATTTCCCAGACGGCCCGCGTGGACGCAGCGGCCTTTGCACCGGCTCCGCTGCAACTCCAGACTGATTCAGCGGAGGATCGGGAGGGTCTGGCCGGAAGTACGCCATCACGGCCGCGATCGCCACCGCGCCGCCCACGATACAACGCGCCCAAAATTTCCGCCGCGTTTCTTCGGGTATCCAAACACGCTCCTTTTTCGCGAGTACACCGATGAGGATCGTTGGTAGAATAAAACCCAGCAGCCACGGCGTACCCAACGCATCGAGTCCCATCTGCACCCAGCGGATCACCGAGACGCCCAGAAGCGCACATGCCAGCAAGACCGCGAACGTCACGCTGTGCCCGCGCAGAGCTTTCCAAAGCCAGGAGATTGCCGAAACCGGATTCACGCCTCCTTAAAATGCTCCGAACTGCTTGTCGTCAAAGGTTAGTGAAAGACCCTGCCTCACGCGACCAACCATCGCCATTCTAGTCTAGCGCGCTCAGCTTCACACCATCTCCCCATGAACTCCTCCGGTCTCATCTACTTGGTTGGTTACGTTGTCATCTATCTGCTCATCGTCGTCGGCATCTGGAAATGGCGTATCAGCCGCCGCCAGGAACGCCCGCCCGTTCAGGAAAAACTCATCCGCGCTCCCGGTGAAACGCTGCGGCAGAAGCTCGAGAACTACGACGATACGCTCCTCCTCCATCTCGTCGCCGCCGCCCTCGCCCCCCTCCTGCTGATGGTATTCGGACTCATGGGAATCTCGAAAATTTCCGAGGCTTATCAGATCTGGGCGCTTATCGGTCTCCTGCTGGTCATCGGTGTCGCGCTCTACTTTAGCGCACGCTGGCTCATGCTGATCTTGGAAAAACGCCGCAATCACTACCTCGGCTATTTCGGCGAACGCGTCGTCGGCGAGACTCTCGACGATCTTCGGTTGAAGGGCTTCCGCATCTTTCACGACGTCCCCGCCCTCGAATCCAGCCCGGTTTTCAACATCGATCACGTCATCGTTGGCTCCACCGGCATCTACGCGATCGAGACAAAAACCCGCCGCAAGGGCAAAGCCCGCCCCGGCTATCCCGATCACAAGGTCATCTTCGATGGCCAGCAACTCGTGTATCCATGGGGCGAGGACTTCCACGGTCTCAACCAGGCGCGCGACCGCGCCCTCTGGCTCGAAGAATGGCTCGCCCAGCTCCTCGGCCGCCGCGTTCCAGTCCAGCCCATTCTCACCTTCCCCGGCTGGTGGGTCGAGGAACACGTCGTCGGACCTATCCGAGTGACCAGTCCGAAACAGATCGGCGCCATCGTCCTTCGCAACGGCCCGCTTCTCACCGAAGAGCAGATCGATCTTGTCAGCAAACAGCTCGAAGTCCGCTGCCGCGACGTCGCCTTCTGACGTTTTGACGCCCGACCTTTCGCGCGCATGGTCTTCTGGCCATGCGCGCTTTTTTTTGCACCGCTCTCGCCTTCTTCTCGCTCGCTCTGACGAGCGTTTCAACCGCCGCCGAACTCTATAAAGTCGGCGACGCCTTCGAGTCCTTCACGACTCAGGATCAGCACGAAAAGTCCTACACGCTCGAACCCGGAATTCGCACCGTCGTGGTCTCGTTCACGATGGGCGTCGGCAAGGACGCCAACCGTTTCTTCGAGAAACAACCCGCCACCTTCCTCGCGGATCAACAGGCGGTTTTCCTCTCCAACATCTACGGCATGCCCTCCGTCGGACGCTTTTTCGCCCTGCCGAAAATGAAAAAGTATCCGCACCGCATCCTCCTCGCGGACGCCGAGCACTTCCTTGATCGCTACCCAACGCAGGAGAATAAACTCACTGTCTTCCGCCTCGCTCCCGACGCCAAAATCACCGCCATCGAATTCGTCGATCCCGAGAAAAACCTCCCCGCCGTTTTCTCCAGTTCCGCGAAATGACGCTCGCCGAAAAGCAGCGCGCGCTCATCGAGGACCTTTCCATCGTCGATGATCGCCACGAACGTCTCTCGCTCGTCGTCGACCGTTCGCGTCGCATCCCGGCGCTCGCCGCCGCCGATAAAAACGACACCAACCGCGTTCCCGGCTGCGTCTCGCCCGTCTGGCTCGCCGGCGAAATTCGCGATGACCGCCTCGCCCTCCGCTTCGATGCCGAGTCTCCCATGGTCAAGGCACTCGTCGCGCTGATGGTGGAACTCTACGACGGCGCCACGCCCGCCGAAATCGTATCCACGGAGCCAACGCTGTTCGACGATCTCGGCCTCTCGCACGACCTGTCCCCCACCCGCCGCAACGGTCTCGCCTCCGTCCGCACCCGCATCAAATCGCTCGCGGAAAAGCATCTCGCATCCTGACCGCGCCCACCCCGATGCCTCTCCCGCTCTACGACGCGCACAACCACTACCACGACGAGTGGCTCGCCCCGCACTGGGAAAAAATCGCCGCCCAACTCCCTTCCATCGGCCTCCGCCGCGCCATCGTCAACGGCACCTCCGAAGCCGACTGGCCTCAGGTC
>CAMLSH010000327.1 GCA_946482625.1 uncultured Opitutaceae bacterium | reverse complement strand
CGGCTTGCTGCGCGCCGAGCGAGCGCCCGTTGACGAAGAGCTCAACGCGCTCGGCGTTGCTGACGACGTGTACATTTTTCTTCGTGTTCGAGGGATAAGACCAATGCCCGAGGATGTGTACGCGCGGTTCTTCGGCCCACATCGTTGCGCACACGAAATACGCCTCCTTCGGCAAACGCACCGCATCGACTTCGCCGCTCGCTCGAGCCACCTCGGACGGCACACGACCACCACTGGTGGAGTCGGTGAAAATCCAGTTGGCACCGCCGCTATGCTCCGGCGACCCGAGCTTCGTGAGATAATGACTGACCTGGTTCAGCGCGAACTGCTCCGACGTGAGCTGGTAGGTCATGCCTTTCGCCTCGGGATAACCGAAGTTGGGCGGGGAAAATTCGTCCCAGACGCGGCGTGGCGACTCCTCCCGGTTGTATTCACCTTCCACGACAGGCAGTCCGGCAATTTCCCGTCCGCCCTCGGTGCCGATGCCGACATCCATGAATGCCGCGGTGATGCCGTCGGCGCGGCGATGCGCATAAGCGCGACCGCCGTGCGGGTCATAGCGATCCATGAGGCCGCGTAACTCTGCAGCGTGCTCGCGCGTGACCTTCTGATTTCCACCTTCCCAGATCAGGATCGAAGGATTGTTGCGAAAGTAGATCACCACATCGCGAAATGCTTCGACGCGCAACGCCCACGCGGCTCCGACCGTGTCGTGCTCGCCATCAACGCCTGGCTGCAACGTAACGATGCCGAGTTGATCCGCGGCCGCGATCTGAGCTGGACCACCCGGAACGTGGCCCCAGCGGACAAAATTTCCGTTCGCTTCGCGCATCAGCTTCATCGTGAGAAACTGGAGCCAATCCGGAAGTGCCGCGCCGAGGCCCGGCCATTCGTTGGTGGATTTCTGACCCCAGCCGCGGAGCTTCACGTGCTGGCCATTGATAAAAAATCCCTTCGCCACGTCCCAGCGTACAGAGCGAATGCCGAGCGGCACTTCGGTCGTGTCGACTGTTTCTTTGCCGACCCGCAACGCACAGACGACGCGGTAAACATGTGGATACGCCGGCTCCCAAAGGCGCGGCTTCGCAAGTTTGCCGGAAACTTGGAACGTGGCACCTGCGCCCGCTGCAACCGGTTGCGCTCGGCTGAGAGCGAGGACGGTCTTTCCGCCGGCATCGATCACCTTCACGTCGAGCGTGACGTCGGCACTTCCACTGCGTCCGTTGCGGACGGGCACTTCAATGGCCACCTGCGCCGATTGGCTGCTGATCTCGGTCGCGTAAGCGTACGGACCGGCCGTCTGCAGAAAGCTGAAAAGCGGCAGCTCGATGTGAAGCGGATCGGTGACGTGGAGCCGGACGTTGCGATAAAGCCCACCGTGCGCGGGATGCCAGTGAGGATTATTCCATGGGATCTGGTCGCCGCGCAGGTCCTCCATGCGCGCGGGAATGGCTTCATTCATCCTCGCCTGAATCTGGCCGAGGGTCGGCCCTCGCGGCTGACCAGCCGGAACGGCCACGCCCATGCTCCGCGAGTCGGAGGGATCGAGCATGAAACGATTGTCCACCATCACGGCGAGGACGTTGGGTTTGCCGACGACGAGGTGCGGCGTGAGATCGAAGCCGAAGGGTGTGAATCCTGTTTTGGATACACCGAGGAGTTTCCCGTTGAGATAAACTTCGGCGATCTGACGAGCCGCCTCGAACTCGATGAACACCTTTTTTCCCGTCCACGCCGCTGGTGCGGTGAAGGTCTTCCGATACCACGTGCGGCCGCTCCACTGGATCTGTTCGCCGCGGTGGTTGGGCGTGGACCAGTTGTCGAAGGTGTCGGTGTCGTTGAAGGTATGCGGCGTCGAAACGACCGACCACGCCGCGTCGTCGAAGCCGGGCGCGCTCGCCTCCGCCGGATCGGCCTTCACGAAGCGCCAGTCAGGATTGAAGTTCAGCGTCAGTCGCTCGGCGCGGGCGGGACCGACGGCCAGCAACGCGAATGAGGTGAACAAGGCCAAGCGGGAAAATCTCATGGGACAGCAGCGAGGTAAAATGGGCGGCGAAGCAGTCATCGATAGCGCACGCCGCGAGCGACCGGCCAACCTGTCAGCACTAATATCGTTAACGGGGAAACGGCATGAAAACTATCCGATGTAGGGCCTCAGTTCGTCTGAGGCCTTCCGCAATTTGACGCACAACGGCCTCAGGCGAGCTGAGGCCCTACAAGCGGCAGCCGCATGAGTCGGGTTAAACTCGTTCAACGCTCATCCCAGACGATCGCATTTAAGATCATCTGCGCGATGTTGGCGTTGGCGTACTCCTCCGCGAAATGACCGGACTGAAAATAGACAATCTTCCCGGCGCCGTAGTTTTTGAGCCACGCACTGCGATCCTGCTCGAAACGTGTTCCGGTGCGCGGATCGATGTAGCTCATGCCGCAGAGAACTGTCTTTTCACGGCCATCGGTGAACTTGTGATTCATATACGCCTCGGCCTTCGGCATCACGATCGCCGGGTACTCCGCGGGCACCGTCAGCTGATCCGAGGATTGATAATGCACGCGCGCGCCCCACTCCACGTTGTGCGAGACGATGAAGTGTTTGGGGTTTAAGTTTACCAGCGTCACCTCGACGCCTTTGTCGGCGCCGGTAAACCACCCATAACCCGCGCCCGGCACGACGATGTCTTTCGCCATCAAAGGACTATCGAGACGCACGCCGATGAAATCGAAGTAGTAGCGGTTCACGGCCTTGCCGCTCGAAATCATATGGTGAAGCGCCACAAAGCGTCCGCCGTTTTTAGTGTAGTCGATGATCGCCAGCTCGGTGGGCTCGTGCAGGCGGTTGTGGACATAACCGAGCACGGCGCGAAACCCCGCCCACTCTTCCGTCGGCGGCAGATGCGCCTGATCGACCAGCATGACGTCGAGCCCGCCACGCATTTTCAAAAACTCTACCAACGGCTGAACGGCCTTCGCTCCGTCGTGAATCAGGAGCACGCGTTTACTGTCCGCAGCGTTGATCGCCGTGCTCGCAGTCGATTCGGCTGAGAATGCGTCGGTCGCGGTCAGCGCCGCCCAGCCGGCCACGATAGTAATAAAAGCAAAAGCGAAACGGGCGACGTGACCGAGGTGCGAGAGGAAGTTCATGGCAATGGCGGTGAGACAATCGTTGGAAACGACGAAAAGACCACAAGCCCGCCATCGCGTGCCTCAACGATGTAACCAAAATGGCGGTTCCGAAGAGCTCCAGTCCCTCGGAATCTCAGCGGCATTCCCCGCGTCAGAACTTGGCGTCACGTTCCCTATGAGCCCTTCGCTTTTCATCACAACGCTCAGCATTTTTTCCTCTGCGGTTGCCATTCAGGCGGCGACTCATCCGGCCACCGCGGTTAGGAACATTCAACTGATCATCGCGCGCGCCGATCTCGATTACACGGTGCCAGCCTCGCGCAGCGAAGAAGGTATGCCGGTTGGCAATGGTCGCATGGGCAGTCTCGTCTGGACATCGCCGTCGGCACTGAAGTTTCAGATCAACCGCGTGGATGTGTTTGCGATGCACGCATCGTCAGTGAGTTTCCCGCGCGCCGATTCGGATTACGCGGCCGGATGCGGTTATGTGGACATCAACCTCGCCTCGGCCGGCGACGATGTTTTTTCCGGCGATGCGTTTCACCAACACCTGTCGATCTACGACGCACTCATGACCGCGCAGGGAAAGAGTGTGACGGCCCGCGTGGTTGCCTGGCCGGCACGCGATGTGATCGCCATCGAGGTGGACGATCAGCGCGCGCACCCCGAGCCGATCAACATCGACCTGCGCATGCTGCGCTACGCGACGCAGTATGTACCCGGGAAAAACTTCCCTCTCGCACAAGAACACGCAGTCGAAGTTCACACGGCTGAGCACACCGCGCGCTCAAAACTGGATATCCGCGATGGCCGTATCCTGCTCATCCAGCAGTTTGAGGAGCGCGACTTCTACGGTTCTTCCGCCGTCGCCATCGGCGTTCTCGGCCGGCCGGCGCGGGCGCGTTATCTCAACGAAACGACTGTGCAGCTATCGGCCGCGCCGGGCCGCGGGAAGTTCACCGTGCTGGTCTCCAGCGCGGCGAGCCTCGATGCAAAACAGGACACCGGCGCGCTCGCGCTGACGGAGTTGGACGCCGCCGTATCCAAAAACTTCGACGGCCTGCGCGCTGAAACGGCGGACTGGTGGCGCGAGTTCTGGTCACGGGGCGGCCATGTCGCGTTGCGCAGCGCTGACGGACAAGCGGACTTTGTCGGAGAGAACTATCACTATTTTCTCTACCTCATGGGCGCGAGTTCTCGGGGCAAATACCCGCCGCGCTTCGGCGGCATGCTCTGGCGCACGACCGGCGATCTCAGCCGCTGGGGCTCGCAATACTGGTGGGCGAACATGAGTGCGTATTACCGCAATCTCATGCCCGCCGGTCGGCTCGACCTGATGGACCCGCTGTTCGACATGTATTTCAACATGCGCGAATCCTGCGCGCTCGCCGCCCGTCAGCAGTGGGGTTCGCAAGGCCACTGGATTTCCGAAATCGTGTTCTTCGACGGCTTGGAAAAACTGCCCGACGACATCGCTGCCGAGCTCCAGGATCTGATGCTCGTGCGCAAACCGTACGAACAGCGCTCGGCGAAATTCCAGGCGTTCGCTGAGGTACGTAACCGTCATCACGCCCGGTGGAATTTTCAGGCCGATGGCGAGTGGCTGGACGGCCACTACGTCGTTCCGACCAAAGGCCGCGGCATTTTCGGCCACTGCACCCACATGATGGGTCCGGGCG
>CAMLSH010000326.1 GCA_946482625.1 uncultured Opitutaceae bacterium | reverse complement strand
TCGTCACTCGATCCTTTGAAAACGGCGAAAGAGCCTGTGCCCGTCGCCGTCGCGCATCCATTTGCCGGCGGACGCTTCGTGTATGTCGGGTTCACATTTGAAAATATTGCGGAAAAGGAGCGATCCAAGGCGTTCGATCTTCTGCTCTCGGCGGCGGTCGGATCCAAAGGCACCGCCGCTCCGATCGCAGGCCCGGCGACTCCCGTCATACGGACGCCCGTCGCGAATTTTCCGGGCCAGACACCAGGCCTCGGAACGCCCACAGTCCAAGTCAGCGGGACAGCGGGTCTGACGGTCGTGAGGTGGAGTTTGCCAAGCGCGGCCGTCGAATCGGCGTCGTTGATCTTACCCGAGCAGATCGCCAGATCCCCCAAAACAGCGCCGGCCCCGGGACTCTCCGTGAAGGTGGAACGGTGGACTTATTACAACACGTGGGGCTATGAAGGCTATAATTGGAAGCCCCTCGATTTCTCGCCCGGCGCATCGGAAGCGGTGGATCCCCTAGCCCAGCCGGGTAGCGCGCAGCGTTACCGTGTGACCGTGACCGATGCCAGCGGTGTAAGCAGTTTCCAGGAGGTGCAATATAACGTGCCCCCAGTCCAAGAGCCGCCAAGCCTGAGCGCGACGCAACAGAGCGACGGCACCGTCATTCTAACCTGGCCCGAAGTACCGGGCGTCCAAAAATATCAAATTCAGACCGTTTATCCCACATGGGTCCGGAAGGATGTCGGGCCGGTGGTCGTTACCCGCGCAACGGAATGGCGTAGCGCGCCGCTCGATGGCAGCAGACGCACGTGGTCAGTTACGTCGCTTTACGAAACACCGGATGGCAAGTACGCGAGCCTGAGCCCGCAGGAAAAGTGGCCGACGGCGAGGACTGAAGCCAATCCCGAGTATGTTTTGTCGAACGCGCAGTTCTGGCTATCTACGGGAGACGACAATAAAGAGCTGCTCTCCCATTTCGAAATCCAGTTGTA
This sequence comes from uncultured Opitutaceae bacterium, assembly GCA_946482625.1. The sequence goes on along the minus strand of CAMLSH010000326.1, from coordinate 3,827 downwards.
TATCAACGGTGGCGAGAGACAGCAGTATGGCTTGATCGTCGGCGAAAAAAACGTGGAGTTGAAAAAAAATTCAGCCATCGCTTTCGACCAAAATTGGAGTCCAAGCACCCAGTGGTCTCCTGCCGTGGGCGACTTGGAGAACATTCGGCGGCATGGCTTGCGAGTCGTGGTTAAATACTTCCCGAATTTTATCCTGGATGCCTGGGAGCTCAGAGGGGCGAATCTTTATGTCACCTTTCAAAAAGCCTCACAGGTGGGCACCGATCAATATTCCGAGGGAATGCATCTCAGGGCCGTGATGGATCGAGACTTCAAAAAACTGCTGACGGAACGCGACAATCAGATCGAGTTTATCATCGACGGATCCGTCATGCCAGCTGCGGTCCCATGATTGCCCCGAGGTCGTAGTTCTCCGCGACAGGTCTTTAAGCGCGGCGATCCGCTAAAACAGCGGCCGACGTTTTCAACGGCGAGAGGCGTCCGTTCAGCAGCACTGCCCGCGGTCAACTCACCGCCCTCGACGCCTTTCCTCCACAAAATGCGATCGAGACGTGAACCTCCTCGTCTCCGGAAGTTTCTTCGCCCCGATAAACAAATCATCCTCATGGCGGCGCTTAGATAATCCATGAAGCCCGCTTTTTTCATTCCATCCCTCTTGTCCCTGGCGCTCCTGACCAGCCCCCTGTTCGCCGCGAGCACACCACCCTCGCAAACGAGCGATTTTTCCGCGGCCCTCGCAGATTTCCGCGCAGAGTGGAAGCGATCATCCGTAACGACCGTCCAGAGCATCACGGAGATGAGCGAGGCGTTCTTCTCCCGCGTTAATTTGGACACGTTAAGCGTGGATGAACTCGCGATGGTCCTGGAGGTCGTCCCGTTTAAATACGGCAAGAAAGCGAAGGAAGCGGCTTTGGCAACCACCCGCCGCATGACACCACTCGTCGCTGAACCGACCACAAATGGCGCTTTGGCCGCGGCACTGCGCAACCAGCTCGCCGGTCCCGCAGATATTCCGGGAGATCTGCGAAAAGTCTGGGCAAGCGAATACCTCGAACACCCGTCCTTCATCCCGCTAGTGCAGGGAAAACACGGTGACCTCGCCCTGACCGCAGCTTGTCGGGCAGTTCGGACCGATGCCGAAAAAGAACGATTTCTTGCGCTGGCCGGCAAACTCGATGCCGCTCAATCCATCTCGGCGGCGCGATCCGTGAGAGAGTATTGGGACCGTATTAAACAAATCGTTCCCGAGAGCGAACGCCGACAAACACTGCGCGTCCAACTCGTCAATTATCTCAAAGCTGCCATCGCTGTCCTCAATAAGGACAATAGTCACTCGGCCTCCCCTCGCGAAGCACTTGAGCAACACCTCGCGCTCCTCGACGGACCGCAAGCTCGGGGCGAATTGATCAATCATCCAGCGCCAGAGATTGAATTCATCTGGAGCTCGCATGACGGATGGAAACGCCTCTCAGACGTCCGCGGCACGGGCGGCAAAGTTGTGGTGCTCGATTTCTGGGCGACGTGGTGCGGCCCCTGCGTCGAGTCGTTTCCACACATGAGGGAGCTCGTCGAACACTACCGCGGCCACGATGTCGAAATCGTGGGCGTGACCAGCCTTCAAGGTACCGTCGTCGGCCTGCGGGCCGGAACCGCGAACTGCAAAGGCGATCCGGAAAAAGAAAAGCGATTGATGGCTGACTATATTAAAGAACGCGAAATCACCTGGCCGATCGTCATCAGCCGCGAGAATGTGTTTAATCCCAACTACGGAGTTCAGGGGATCCCAACCATGACGATCATCGCCCCCGACGGAACGGTTCGTCACAGCGCCTCCGGTTTCTCGCTCGAAGAAACAAAAAAACGCATCGACGCGCTTCTGGGGGAATTCCAACTGGGTCTGCCAACGCCCCGCTCGCAGGAAAAAAGATAGCGCAGACGTCAGGGCCGCCAGCCTCGCCCCCGACCTCCGGGCCGCGACCGACGACCTCGTCGAACGCAAGAAAGCCGCCGAGAAAATCGACGAAGACCCCGCCATCCCGGTGATCAACCACTTCATCGACACCGAACTCGCCCGCCTCCCCGCTATCGCCAACGCCCTCCCCGAAGCCCGCGGTCAACTCAGCACCCTCGACGCCTTCCTCCACGACGTCCGCTCCGAGATGTGAATCAGAAATGTAGGGCCTGACTTCACGTCAGGCCGGTTCGAATCATAAGTCGGGCTCCGGCAAGATTGCTCAACCACCAAACGCACACCACAGGCGGCGCAAAAGGGGCTTCGAGTAAAAGGGTCTATCTGACCGAAAATATCCGGTGAAATCGCTACCGGTGTATTGGACGATATCACAGTAAGGCCCTCCCGTGCCGACTTCCTTAAGAACCAACGTAACCATGCCGGCTAGTGTCCTGAAATCGCGGGACCGGGTTGTTTCAATCGCGAGCAGATAGCCCGGGTCCTTCTCGGCGGCCGGATTGTGATACCAAGCCAGCCAAGCACGAAGTACCGAATCATCTGTCGCGAAATACTTCGCTAGCTCGGTGAGCAAGCGCGTGGGCACAGTCGTAGGCTGTCCGATCAGAATCTTTGTCGCCTTGCTGACCTGAAACTCTTTTTCGGGCTGCAATAGCTTCCCAGATAAAAGCCGGTCCACTTCTTCAGGGGAAAACGTTTTGCCTAACTTGGCTCCCGGGTTGAAGACGAGGTGCGATCCTTTCGTTATCTCGAAAAACTGGCGTGCTGGTAAGGAGATGTACCGTGATCCTGGCGGTAGAAATTTCTCCGAAAGGTAAAACCGGACGTAGTTAATTCCATCCACCGTGGCGGCATCCAGTTTCAGCGTAGCCGTTTTCTTTGCAGTATCCTCGTTTTCCTCAATATCGCCATGGGGACATATGAGAACGGAGCTATTGAGAAGCTCCCGGTAAAATAAAGGGCGCGCCGCTGGCGATTCCGCCGCTTCCATTAACAAGCGCTCCAACGTGTTTTCAAATGTCACCTCTTCATTCATCGGATGTGGGGCTGATGGAAGTGTCACTGGGAAATCTCCCGACGCAATCAATCGCCGCGCTCCCGGCCCTTCATCGACACCAAACTCGCCCGCCTCCTGCCATTGCCAACTCGATGCCCGGAGGCCGCGGTAACTCGATCTTCAAGTCTTTCCTCTCACACGCCCTCGCCACCAAGAGGCGCCCTCTCAGTGCGGACGCGTCACAAATATCCGCCCTCACTCCATCTGCCGCAGAATCTCCCGATGCCGCTCACAGGCCGGCAGGAGGTTTTTGCGATAATGCCGCCAGAAGACGGCGCCGATCACTCCCAGAAAACCCACGAGCATCCCGACCCGGAGCAAAACGGCCTGCCAGCTGCCTCCGTGAAAGGGCGTGTTCACGACGATCGAAAGCATCCCCAGCGCACCCCAAAGACCGAGCGTCCAAGGGAACCAGCGATAGTCGCGTCGTTCCGCTTCGAGGTTCGCGAGCGACACTTCCGTCTGCTCGCGCAGCGTGGCGATACGCACACGACCGAGCGCGCGGTGCCGTCGCTGGCGGCGAACAACCAGAACGACGCCTGCCACCAAAACCAACATGTGCAGCGCCAGGTTGAGCCAATACAAGGGCGTGCCCACACCGGGTTGGTAACGATAGTTCACCACCGACAGCAGCGGCGTGAGAACAAGGCCCAACACGACGCAAAACGTTTCGTAACCCAGCATGCGCCCGCGCCGTTTGAATTCGCTCACGAGCGTGCGTTGCCGTTCCAGCAGTTGAGGCGTGTGAGCGGGGACCGACACCTGGCCGGTCCAGAGAGATTGGATTTCTTCAAAGTTCAT
>CAMLSH010000325.1 GCA_946482625.1 uncultured Opitutaceae bacterium | reverse complement strand
GATCGTGAGCATCTCGCGGCGGTCGATCCGATGCATCCGGAGACGCAGAAGGTGATCCTGGCGTTTCTCGATCAGTGGCTCCGCGACCACGCGGACACGAAGGTGGTGCGCTTCACGTCGATGTTCTACAACTTCTCCTGGTTCTGGGGCTCCGACCAGAAGACGCTGCGTGATATTTACTCGGACTGGGGCGATTACGAGATGACGGTGAGCCCGCGCGCGCTGAAGCTTTTCGAGAAGCGTCACGGCTACAAGTTGACCTCCGAAGACTTCGTCAACGGCGGTCTCTACAACTCCACGCACAACGCGCCGTCGCGCCGTTACTGCGATTACGTGGAGTTCATCCACGACTTCGTGATCGAGTTTGGCCGCAAGTGCATCGATCTCGTCCACAAGTATCAGAAGCTCGCGTACGTGTTCTATGACGATCACTGGATCGGCGTGGAGCCCAACAGCCCGCGTTTTGCGGAGTTCGGTTTCGACGGGTTGATCAAGTGCGTGTTCAACGCGTTCGAAGTGCGGCTCTGCTCGCATTCGCAAGGCGTGAAAACGCATGAGCTGCGTCTGCACCCGTACCTGTTCCCGACGGGGCTCAAAGGTGAGCCGACGTTCAAGGAGGGCGGCAATCCGACGCTCGACGCGAAGAATTTTTGGATCGATGCGCGCCGTGGAATCGTGCGCGCGCCGATCGATCGCATTGGTCTCGGTGGTTATCTGTCGCTGGTCGAACCGTTCCCGGATTTTCAGGATTACATCGAAGGGCTCGCGAAGGAGTTTCGTCTGCTGAAGTCGTTCCACGCGGGCGACAAGCCATGGACGGCGCCTTTCAAAGTCGCAGTGCTCACGGCTTGGGGCGATCTGCGCGCATGGACTTGCTCGGGACATTTCACGCCGGGTGTGGAGTTGTACGAGATCCTCGAATCGCTCGCCGGTCTGCCGGTCGATGTGGAGTTCATGAGCTTCGACGATCTCGTGGAGGACGGCGTGCCGAAGGGCGTGAAAGTCATCATCAACGCCGGTCGCGCGGGCAGCGCGTGGAGCGGCGGGCACTTTTGGAATGAGCCGAAGGTCGAGGCGATCCTCACGCAATGGGTTCAGAAGGGCGGCGGTCTTGTCGGTGTCGGCGAGCCGAGCGCGCTCTCGCAGCCCGGGCAGTTCTTCAAGATGGCCCAGGTGCTCGGCGTGGATCGTGATCGCGGCGAGCGTCTGGCGAATGGGAAATATAAATACGCCGCGCCTGAAAAGGCGGTGGCGGAGCATTTCATCACGGCCGACCTCACGGGCGCGCCGGATTTCGGTAAAGACGTCGATGGCATTTACGTGCTTGGCGGCGACACGCAGGTGCTGGCCGACAAGGACAAGTCGCCGCGCATCGCGACGCACGCGTTTGGCAAAGGCCGCAGCGTTTACCTGAGCGGCTTCAAGTTCACCTACGAGAACACGCGTTTGTTGCATCGCGCGCTCTTCTGGGCGGCGGCGGCCGAGGCGGGCTGGACGGTTTGGAACACCACCAATGTGAAGACCGAGTGCGCGTACTTCGCGAAGGCGGGGAAGCTGGTTGTGATCAATAACGCCGGTGAAGCGCAGGACACCGTGATCACGCTTGCCGACGGTAAGGCGAAGAAGAAGGTGTCGGTCGACGCGCACGGTATCGCGATCCTGGATGTGTGAGTGTTCCGGCGAAGCGTCGTTGAGTGAGCTCCAGGTGTGGGCGGGTGCCCACACCTGGATCGCGTGAAAAGCGTGACCGGCGCTGTGCGGGGTGAGGGCACCCCGCCTACACCCGGCAGACCGAAGCGGGACGGCGCGCCGAAAATCTGAAACGTCTGGCGTAGGCGCTGATCTTTGATCGCGTCGAATCGGCCCGAGGTGGAACGTGCGTTCCCCGCGCGTTCTGCGCCGCCCGCTCAGCACGAAGGTCTCCGTCCACTCGGCAGGGCGATCGTCGCTGTTCAGGCCAGTGCGGGTTCTGCGCGCTGACGGGTGTCGGTGTGACCGTTTACTTTTTCGCGGACGGTAGGGCCGTCGATCCAGCGGGCGGGAATCGTCGTGAGCGAGGCGGGCTGGGGGGCGCCACGCTCGTTGCGGTGAAGTTTGGCGACGAGAATCTCGGCGGCGCGCAGGCCGATGTGTGCGGGTTGCTGGTCGAGGCCGGCGCACGGCATATGGGCGTGGATCACGTTGAGGGAGACGAAGCCGTGTGTCTTGGGGATATTGGCTCCGCAGGCTTTCATCCACTCGATGGCTTGCGTGTTGTGGCCGAGCACGATGTCGGGCTGATATTTTTTAAACCAAGCGGTGAAACTCTTTTCGTTGATGTCGTCGGAGATGAGCAACGGGACCTGACCGCAGTCGGGGCTGTTTTGTTGGAAGGCGAGGAACGCCGCCTGCCAGCGGTATTGGAGGCGCTCGTCGTGGTGGCGTTGCACAAACATCCCCGGACGACGGTAACCGCGGGCGGTGACCTGCTGGAGGGCGCCGGTGATCGAGCGATGGTGATCGGGGCAGATGGAGTGCAGCGCGGGGCGCTCGATCATGTAGTCGGCGTAGACGCCGGCGTAGCGATCCCAGTCGAGTGCGGTGAAATCGGGATCTCCCCAGACCGGCATGAGAATGAGTCCTTGGATACCGCGCGATTGGAGGATCTGGTTGAGGCGGGAAAGCGAGACGCCGGTGTCGCCGCCGGCGGTGAATAGCTCGATCTTGAAGCCGAGCGCGGTGGCGCGTTCGGTGGCGCCGCGGAGGAGCTCGCGGAAAAATGGGCCGGCGTGAAGCGGGCGGTCGGATTCGGTGAGGGCTACGGCGGCGAGGACACCGCGAAATGCATTGCCACGCGAACGACGGAGTTCGGACATGACCGCGCCGGCGAGCGGATTGGGCTGATAACCGGCGGCCTTGGCGGCGAGGCGGATGCGCTCGGCGGTGGCGGGCTTGACGCAGGAAGAGCCGCGTAAAGCTTCGGAAACGGTGGTGCGGGAAAGGCCTAGGGATTTCGCGAGCGTGCGCAGGGTCGGTGCGGGCATGGGCGGGATCGACGGTTAGGGGAGGCGAGGCAAAAGGGCAGTTCGTTCGAGCCTGACGGTGCGAATCCTTAAAAGTTGCACAGGCTTCTGACGCGCGCGAGCGGGCGGGTAAATTACCCCAGAGGACGCCGGGTTCGCCCTTGGCCTGTTGAACCCAAGAGACATACGGTCGTACGAAATGACAAAGATGTGGCTGGTTTTTCTCGGCGGCGGCGTGTGTGGGGCGGCGATGGCGTTGGGACTGGCGCAACTTTTCTTTCGAGCCGGTGACGGGCAGGCGGCGAACGTGGCTGCGGAGAGCGGTACGAACCGCGCGAGTGCAGCCGAGATTGGGAGGTCGGAAACGCCGGCAACGCGGCGCGTTGAAAACGCGGCTCTGAAGCCGGAGCTGGAGGATCGGGTGGCGCGTTTGCAGGCCTGGGCCGAAGGACGTGGGGAAGAACCGGATACCGGCGGGCTTTACGAGACGCTGGGCGATTGGGCGGAGCGCGATCCGTACGCGGCGCTTGCGTGGGTGAAGAGCGCGAAGCGGCTACCGCAACGCTTGCAGCTGCTGGCCGTGCCGCTCGCGGCGCTGGCCCGGAAAAGCGCGACGGAGGCGGCAGGATGGCTGCGTCAAAATGTGGACGCGCACGACCGGGCGTCGGTGTTGGAGGGGGCTTTTCAGCGTCTGTCGATGGACGATGCCCGCGCGGGACTGGAGCTGGTGATGGCGTTTCCCGAACAGGACCAGCCGCACGATCTGGGCGGGGCGCTCGGGGCGTTGATCGTGGATGCACCGCAAGACGCGTTGGCGTTTTTCAACCGGTTGACGGGCGCGCGGCGGAAATCGTCGGCGCAGTGGATGCTGGCGTCTTGGGCGCGGGGGGACGCGGCGGCGGCGTGGGCGTGGGCGGAAGGCCAGCGCGATGTGATGGACGTTCCTCAAGTGCGCTGGGCGTTTCTGGAAGAGTGCGCGCAGTCGCGGCCTGATCTGTGTGTGGATCTTTTTCGGAAATTTCCGGCGGTGGCGGACGGAGGAGACGATAGTCATGCGGTCAGCGGCCTGCTCCGTCGGTCGCCCGAGCATGGGGTTGCAGCACTGACGCTGGTGCCTGAGGCGACAGCGCAGTCGGCGCTGACGATGTGGGCGCAGGAAAACTTCGAGCGTTCGCCGGAGCGTGCGCTGGCGTTGCTGGAGACGTGGATGCCGGCGGAAACGCGCGGGGGAGTGATCCGGGGCGGTTTCGAGTCGTGGTTGGATTCGGATCAGCGGGCGGCGATGGAGTGGCTGGGGACGGTGACGCGGCCGGAGCTGCAAGCGGTGTTGCAGGCGGGGGTGGTGGCGTGGCAGGCGCGGCGAGATCCCGAGGCGGCGCTGGCGGTTTTAAACGGACCGCAAGCGGTGTCTCCAGAATTCAAGGACGTGGCGGAGCAGGCTTTGCTGGGCTGGGTGCAGCGCGACGTGACGGCGGCGGCGGGCTGGGTGGTGGCGAATCCGGACCGGGTTTCGTCGCAGCAGGCGTCGGAGGTGGCGGCGATGTTGTTGAATCACGATGAAGCGACCGGGGCGGAGTGGCTGGCGCGGTTGCCGGCGGGAGCGGTGCGGGATGCGGCGGTGGAGGTGGCGGCGATTCACTGGGCGGGGCAAAACGAACTGGAGCTGGCGGGTCAGGTGGCGGCGAGCATCCGCGATCCTGCGGCGCGTACTCGGGCAGCGTTTGGCGTGTATAATACGCTCAAATACGCAGACGGTGCGGCGGCGGAGAAGTGGCTGGAGACGCAGGGGGTGTCGGAAGAGACGAA
>CAMLSH010000324.1 GCA_946482625.1 uncultured Opitutaceae bacterium | reverse complement strand
TCCCGCATCGCCCGCATCCGCCTCGTCGCCAAAGATTTCTCCTTCTGGGACGTGAAGACCCACGCCTGGAAAGCCGAGCCCGGCCCCTACGCCATCCTCATCGGCGGCGTCTCCAATACCACCGCCCTCGAAAGCACGGTTACTCTCCCGTAGCGGCGAGCGCCAGCGAGCCGACTCCGCCGCGAGCCGAGTCATCAAACTCCCAACTCCGCCATTGCCGCCCCTCTCATCTCGAACACCCTCCGCTCATGGCCCCGGAGGACCTTCCTAAACGCGCGCTCCCATCTCCCGTAGCGACGAGCGCCAGCGAGTCGATTCCTGACACGACACGGGAAACCCGTTCAGCGTCCAGCGCCTCAACTCCCGCGCCGACCCATCCGGTTTCCCCCGATCTCGATCCCTCCGCTCGCTCCGCGCTCGCGGCTACGCGCGGTCACCTCCCCCGACTTTCTCCGCCGCATTATCAGTCGCTCGCTGCCGTCTTCTGGACCTACACCATCGACCGCCGCGCCACGGGCTGGCTGACCGAGGCCTTCCATCAACACTGGCGGTTCACGCTGCTCCATGCCTGCGCCCGTTACCGGCTCGTCTGCCCGGCGTACGTGCTCATGCCCGACCACGTGCACTTGCTCTGGCTCGGTTGCGCCGCCGACTCCGACCAGCGCCTCGCCGCTGCCTTCCTCAGAAAAAACACCTCCGCCGCACTCGCGCCTGCCCGGTGGCAACACCAGGCCTACGATCACGTGCTCCGCCCCGAAGAACGCGAACGCAACGCTTTCGCCGCGACTGCGCACTATATCCTGGAAAACCCAGTCCTCGCCCGGCTCGTCGCCGACCGCACTGCGTATCCTTATATGGGATGCATCATCCCCGGCTACCCCGAACTCACGCTCCACACTGCCGATTACTGGGAGCGCTTCTGGCGTGTCCATGCCTACCTCTTGGACAAATCCGATCCCGCCCGCCCCCGCTCGTAGCGGCGAGCGCGCAGCGAGCCAACTCCGCAATGATCCGGCTCCGACCTCCGCTCGCTCCGCGCTCGCGGCTACGCACCCCAGCCACGTCCCCGTAGCCAAGCCACGTAGCCACGAGCGCCAGCGAGTGGCCCACCGCTCCCGTGGCGCTCATCCGCCCGCGTAGCCACTCGCATAGCGAACAGACTTCAACCAACCACCACCGGCACCAGCGTCATCGTGTCGTTGCCGAAAATATCAATGACCTTCACCGCGACAATATACCGCCCCGGACGTTCGTAAGTGTGCTTCGCGCTCGTCAGCTCCAACTCGCGATTCTGCCGCGTGCGGAAGCTCTGCCATTCGTTCTCGAAGATAAAACTGCCGGTCTCGCGCTCCTCGAACTCCTCGGGGCGCAGATCCAGAATGTCCTTCGTACCCCCAATCGTCGGCCTCCGTTTCACGTCTTCTCGCGCCTCTTCGTGGCCAGCCCCCGTATCCGCCCATTGGTCACTGGTCATTGAGCATTGGTCCTTCTCCCCCTCCGCCATCTCTACCTATCACGTGCAACCTGCGGTTAAAAGTCCCCTGCCGTCGTCCGCCTTTCCTTCACCGCTTCGCGCGACCGCACATCCCGCTCGCATCCTCTACTCGCTACCCACTACTCACTCCTCGCTACTTTCTTCCTGCCGCCCCCTTTCCTCGCTTCCATGCTCTTCGACGACCTCTGGACCCTCGGCCTCCGTCTCGCCGGTGCGTTTCACCTCGTGACACTCACCCTCGCCTGCTTCACGCCGATACCGCCCGACTGGGATAAAAACCTCGCCACACTCCCGCCGATCCACCGCCGCTTCGCCATCGCCCAAAACATCTCCATCGGCGCCACCATCGCCGTCCTCGGCCTGATCAGCCTGCTGCTCGCGCCCGAACTCCTCACCGGCCATCCTCTCGCCCGCGTCCTTTGCGGCATCACCGCCTTTTTCTGGGCCGGCCGTCTCGCCGTCCTCCCCTGGCTCGGCGTCCGCCCCACACTCACGACGCCGCTCCTCCGCCTCGGCTACGCCTTGCTTCTCACCCAATGCGCGATCTACGCCACCGGCTACACCTACCTCGCCCTGCGTCCGGCGAACTAAGATCCCATCACCCGCCCGATTGCTTGAGCAAAAACGCTCGCAGCGCAGGGTCCTCCGTCAGACTGGCGGCGCGCTCGAATGCATCGCGGGCCTCCGCCGCGCGCCCCAGCCGCTTCAGGAAGTGAGCGCGCGCCGCCCACCACGGCTGATAATTCATCGTACGCGACGCATCCATCGCTGCCAGCGCGTCTAGTCCGCCCGCAACATCGCCGCACTCAGCGATCGCCACCGCGCGACCCACGTGCGCGCCGATCGTCGGTGCGAGCCGGACGAGCCCTTCGTAGAGCAACGCGATTTCCCGCCAGTCGGTCCGCCCGGATTCAGCACGGTGCGCGTGGATCGACTGGATCGCCGCCTCCAACTGGTAACGCCCCATGCGCTTGAACGCCGACGCTGCGCGCAGGTATTTCTCCGCCTCGGCCATCAACGGGCGTGACCAACGCGCGGGATCCTGACGATCGAGCGGCACGAATTCACCGTCTCGTGTGCGACGCGCGTCGCGGCGGGCATCACAGTGCAACATCAGCGCAAGCAGCCCCAGCGCCTCGGGTTCGCCAGGCATCAACAGCACCAGGGTGCGGCTGATCTCGATGGCTTCCCGGGCGAGACCCTGCCGCGTCGAGTCCATGTCAGACACCACTTCCCAGCCCGCCGTGTAGGCCGAGTAAATGGCATCGAGAACAAACGATAAACGCTCCTCCAACTCCGGCAGCTCCGGCACGAGAAAAGGAATTCCCGCCTCGCGGATTTTCGTTTTTGCGCGCACGAGCCGTTTGTCCATCGCCGCGGGCGACACGAGAAATGCAGACGCGATGCGCGCGGCATCGAGGCCAAGAACCGTCTGAAGCATGAGCGGAGTGCGCACGTGCGGATCGAGCGCCGGATGCGCGCAGACAAAGAGAAGTTTGAGTCGTTCGTCCGGAAAGGCCGGCGCCTTGATCGCGACCTCCTCGGCCTCCATCGCGCACTGAATCAGCGGTTCGTGTTTCTTTCTAACCTGCGCACGTCGGCCAGTATCGATCAAATGATTACGCGCCACGTGGAGCAGCCACGCCTCCGGTTTGTGCGGCACACCGTCAACCGGCCAGCGCCGCAACGCCGTGTGAAGCGCCTCGCCCAAGGCGTCCTCTGCTTCCGCGACATCGCCCGAACGCGTTGCGAGATAGGCCACGAGGCGCCCGTAGGAACCGCGCACGACCGCCTCGATGGTCGACTGCGTCGCCGTTTCGCTCATCGCCTGCTATCTCGCCGGAGCAAAATGAGCGCCCGCGAGCGGTCGCACTTCGATCGATGTTTTCTCGGCCGACGGATTACGCGCAGCCCACTCAAGCGCCGCGTCGAGGTCAGGTACGTCGATGATCACAAAGCCCGCGAGGTACTCTTTGGTTTCAGCATACGGGCCGTCTTGCACCTGACGTTTGCCGTCGCGCACCGAAACGGTCGTGGCGCTCTGCGGAGAAACGAGCCCAGCGCCCGCGACAAAAACGCCCGCCGCCATCAAGGCTTCGCCGTAAGCGCGACCCGCTGCCGCCATCGCGGGATCGTGCGGCGCGTCGTAGAACTCCTGGGTTTGGTGAACGAGAAGGATGTATTTCATGGGATAAGAGGAAAAAAATTAGGAGATTGAGGTTGAACAAGACTCCATGCGCTCAAGGGGATTTTTTCGAAAACAGCCGACGAAGAACGTGCCCCTTCCACAGGAGAAGTCCGGAAACGGCGATCAGCGGGACAAAGATAAAGCGAACCTTCGGAGCGTAGTCCGGAAGGTTTTCAAACGGGCTATAGATATAGCCCAGGATCGGAACACCCGCGACGAGATGAACGGCGCGTTGGAGTCTGCGTTTTGTGATATCGGTCATGGTGGGATGAGTGGTTGATCGTTGAGGAAATCCGCGAAACCGATCGCGGTGTCCCCCGAAGACGGCCTAGCCGGGTCCATTCAGACATTTCGTCGCGAAATATTTTCGCGATCCACCCGCGCCCTTCCGAGGTGCTTCATGAAGTTCATCGTCGCATCCGCGCGCTTCTCGCGCTGCCGCTCCTCGTCTTCCGGCGACATCTCCCAAGCCGCCTCACCGCGCTCCCGCCGATCCACCGTCGCTTCGCCATCGCCCAAAATATCTCCATCGGCGGCTCCTCCAACGCCATCGCCCTCAAGTCTCCGGTCTCCCTGTAGAGCTCGCGCTCGCGCGACACCTCCGCCCGCCCGCATCGCTGACCACCGCCCGGCTTCCGAAACCTCCGAGGTGGAGCGCGCACTCCCGAGCGCGCTGAACGCCATCGCAAACCCGCCCTACCAAATACCCATCATCCTTCGCACACCCGACTTCACCCTCCGAGATGGAACGCGCCGTCTCGGCGCGTTGTTCACCGCGCATCCGCTTTCCCACACGAATCCGCCCCCTCAGCACTCGACCCGTAGCCGCGTCACTTGAGACGCGGCCATCGAAAAGCCCCCGCCAGCTCCGCAATCCCAAAGATCACACCAACGCCGCCTTCTTACTCCCGCGCCACCACAGTGTCATAGAGACCATAGTGCGTTAGCCCTTCATGGCTCTCGATGCCCGTGTACTCGGCGAAAATATCCAGCAGGTTACCCAACTGGGATCGTCACGGTTGGCAGAGTCAGTCGCCGTCGCTGTCGGTCCGCCCGTCGCGCTGTTAATCATGGGGGGCGTAAAAGCATGCAAAGCACTCAACCTAACAAACCCGACTCACCGCTCTC
>CAMLSH010000323.1 GCA_946482625.1 uncultured Opitutaceae bacterium | reverse complement strand
CTCCGGGCGCGTTGTTCGACATCGCAGACAATCAATCCGCTATCTACCGCCACACTGATCAGCCGCCGGGCCGGCCGCTCCACCTTCGAGGCCAATCTCACCCGCCTGCCGGCGTCACCACTGCCATCACGCGTGATTGCACCGTTTTCAAATCGAACGGTTTGGCCAGAAACCCCGCGGGCTTTGTCTTCACAAACCGGTCCAGCGTCAGCTTCTCGGAGAAGCCGCTCATTAAGATCACCGGCACTTTCGGGTTGATCCGGTTCATCTCTAAAAACGCCTGCTCGCCGTCCATCCGAGGCATCGTCAGATCCAAAAGCACGATACGCAGCCGCTCCGATTCACGCTCGAACTGCTCCAGCGCCTCCACGCCATCGACGGCGGTCAGCACGGAGAAGCCCAGCATGGTGAGGATCTTGGCCACGAGGTTGCGCACATGCGCCTCGTCGTCGACGACCAGCGCGAGTCCCTCCGCCCGCCCGAACGGCGACAGCGTGCGTTTGACCGGAAGCGACGGCGTGCTGCCGACGGCCGACGGGAAAACCACGCTGAACGTGCTGCCTTTACCCGGCTCGCTGGTGACGCTGATCCCTCCGCAATGCGAACGAACGATACCCATCACCGCCGCGAGCCCCAGGCCGTGACCGGTGAACTTCGTGGTGAAAAACGGTTCGAAAATCCGCGTCATCGTTTCGCGCGACATGCCGCAACCGGTATCCGCGACTTCGATCAGCACATAGGGCCCGGCGGTGAGCGGAGCCGACAGAAAACGGCGGTTGAGTTCGGCGGAGTCGAAATGCCGTGAGCAGGTTCGCAACGTGATACGTCCCGCGTTTTCTCCGATGGCCTCGGCCGCGTTGAGCACGAGGTTCATCACGATCTGCTGCATCTGCGCGGGTGCCGCGCGGATCATCGGCAGCGGATCTTCAAGTTGGAGATCGATCTCGGTTTTTTTGCCGATGGAAACCTGAAGCAGTTGTTTCGTTTCGCCGATCAAGTGAGTCACATCCACCTCGGAAACCGAGAGCGGACTGCGCCCTGCATAGGCGAGCATTTGCTGGCAAAGCTCCGCCGCGCGGGTCGCAGCCATTTCGATCTGCGAGAGCGGCCCTTGGAGCGGCGAATCGGGAGTCAGATCCAGCCGCGCGAGGCTGGCGTTGCCCAACATCGCCGTGAGCAGGTTGTTGAAATCGTGCGCGATGCCGCCGGCCAGCACACCGAGACTTTCCGACTTTTGGATGAGCAACATCTTGCGCTCGTTCTCTATGTTTTCTTTCTCCGCCAATTTCTGGCGCGTCACGTCGCGCATCACGAAAGACACAGTCGCCGTATCGTTCTCCTCGTCGCGATGCAGCACCGCCACCTGCGAGACGGTAAGGGCGCGACCGTCCGCGTCCACCAGCGTCAACTCGCTCCCGCACGAGCCGATGCGCGTCACCATCGGAAGCGTTTCGGTCTCGATGCGCCGGACGGACTCCTCTGGGAAAACCGCGCCCCAGCCCCGGCCGCGAAGCGTCGCGAGATCGTCAATACCCAGGAGCCTCAACAATGAGGCGTTGGCATAAACCACCCGCCCATCGAGCCCCGCGGTCAGGATGAAATCCGTGGTCGCATCGATGATCTTGAGCAGACGCCCCGCCTCCGCCTCCGCCCGTTTGCGATCGGTCACGTCCACATGCGTCCCCGAAACGCGCAGCGGCCGCCCGTCCTTCGCACGCGCCACGACCGAGCCACGCGAATGAATCCACCGCCATTCACCGCCTCCGCCTCCTCGTATCCGGTATTCGGTTTCGTGAATCGGCACCCGCCCCTCAAGATGGTCCTGCAGCGAATTCTGCACGCGATACCGGTCCGCGGGATGCGCCGCCGCATCCGGCGCGCTCTGCGGAGCACCGTTCTCGTGGGACGCCAGGCCGATGATCTCCGCCGAACGCCGGTTGTAGGCCACGTGCTGATTCGGCACGTCCCAGTCCCACAAGCCCAACTGCGCGCCCGCGATCACGCGGTCGAGTTGCGCCTCGCTCTCCGCCAGCCGTCTCTCGGCCTCATTGCGGCGCGTCACCGCCGAGCCGAGGCCGAGCCCCATCACCGCGACCGTCAGCTTGAACAACAGGAAACCGATCACCAGATCGTACGTGCTCCCGGTGTAGTGCAGGCCGATCAAGCTGCCCATCGTGATCGCAAGCGTCGCCAGGGTTGCGCCCGGAAGTCCGTGGCGCAGGCAAATCCAGATCAAAGGCAGAAAGCAGAGATAAAACGGGTGGTAACGCGCAAAAGGTTCGAGGAAAAAGATCACCCACAAACACGCGATGAGCGCGAAGGCTTTGAGCGCGATCGCACTCAACCCCGGCACGCGGCCCTCACGGTCGCCCGCAGCGATGGATTTTCCCCGCAGCCACGGCCCGACAAACACCATCGCCACCGGTACCACCGTCAGCAATCCGCTGACATCGCCCACCCACCATTGGATCGACGACCGCGCGAAATCCGCCGGATCGGCCAGCCCCACCAGTTGCAGGAGCAACGTTCCGAGCACCGACACACCCGCCGGCGCGCCCACGATCGTGAGGGCAAACACCACCGTCTCCCGCGTGTCGCCGGGTAACAAGGAGGGTCCAATCATCCGCCGCACCAGCCACGCCGCCAGTGCGTAATTCGCCGCGATCAGCGCGGGAAACACGACCGGCGCCCACCAGATCGAGAGCCCCGACGTGAGAAAGGCCGCCAGCATGTTCGTCCCAAACACCACCGGCGCGTACCGGGGCCCCAGCAGCACCAGCAGCGACAACGCGAGTCCACACGGCGGATACCAAATCGACAGCCCCGGCGCGACTTCGAAGAGGGAAGCCGAGAACTGGGCGGCGAAATGGAGGAGAAAATAAACGGCACAGACGAGGGCCGGCCGGGAGAAACGAAATTTCATTCCTGTGGTTGTGAGTCGGAAGCGTGGTGACGTGACGGCGCTCAATGGTGAGAACCGTCGGCGCATCCACGCAATCTTCCATCGAGGCGCACCGACGGTTTCCCTCGGAACGAAAAACCCGCCTCAAACGGACTCAAGGCGCCGCGTTAAAATAGTAGATGTTGGAGTCGTCGCTGCCGGCCACCACCGCCGTCCCGTCGGCTGAGATCATGATCGGCCAGCTCATGTTGCTCGTGCCGTACTGCCAGATCACCGAGCCGCTCGACGTGTTGAGCAGATAAAAATTCCCGGGAGTGCCGTCGGGATGGCCATCCGCGACCGCGAGCAGACCGCTCGCGAGATTGAGCGAAGCGCAGTTCGGATTGCGCGCCGTTTGGTAGGTCCACGTCGGCGTGCCCGTCGTGCTGGACCGCGGCACAAAATATACCAGCCCACCGTCCGTGCTGCTCGGCGTGAGATTGGAAACTCCCACAAACGCGCTGCCGTCGTCCGCGATCGCCACGCCATACACACTGGCCTTGCTCGACATCTGCGACGTGATCGTCGGCTGACCGGTCTGAATGAAGGAAGCCGTGTCGAAGAAATAGAAATACCCTTGCGACCCGCCCACCGCGAAAGCCGAACCGTCCGGCGTGATGCGCACGCAGTGACTCGAGTTCGACGGCAACTTCCATTGTTTCCACAAAACCGGTAGCCCGCCTTTATTCGCGAGAAGCACAACGTTTCCGGAATAGTCCGCATACACGATCCAGTTACCATCGGCCGAGATCACCGCAGTGACGACGGTGGGATCGGTCCCGGGCGGCGTGAACTCGCCGGTTTTTTTATACACGCCATCGACGCGCTTGAAGAGCACGAGCGACTCCGCCGCCGAGACCAGCCATGTACCGTCGGCCGTGAGCTCGACCTGGTTGACGCGCGAAGTCGTGCTGTAATCGAGCAGCTTCGTGCCGTTGCTCGCGTCGAACGCGCGCACAAAACCCGCGTAGTTTGGGCTGCCGGTCATCCAACCGCCGGACGCGGCGTACGCCCCGTCGGTCGAGATATCGACCCAGTACACGCCCTCGAAACCGGTGAATTCGTCTTTCCAAAGCGGATTCCCCGCCCGGTCGTAGCAATAAGTGCCGAACGTCCCGTTCGAGCTGCTGGCCGTGGATTTCGCCGTCAGTCCGTCATAACGTGTGGTGCCGCCGTACGAGTGAAAAAACGTGCCACCCACGACACGGTTAGCGTCGCCCGAGACGGCGACGGAGTTGATATAATAAGCGTTCGGCTGACTGGGGAACGCGGACCAGACCGGTGTTTTCGAAACCGTGGCCTCTTTTGGGGAAGATGAGCAGCCCGCCAGAGCCAGTGAAACGACAGCAATCAAGGGAATGACTGTTTTCATAGACCTTTGATAAGCGGCACGAACCGCGATTTCTAAAACCCTGAAGTATCCGTTCTTTTCCGTACATCCCAACCTCGCCCCTCGCCGCCACCGGCATCTCCGCCCCCCGGCCGGCCGGCCGTTTGCCGTCCGCCTTGCTTCTGTCTCCGCCTTTCTTCTGTCCTCCGCCTTCCGCGCCTCGCTCTCTAAAAATCGGTTTGTAACGTAAAACGTTACATCGGATTTCCGCGGCGCATCCGCGTGCGCGGCGCGCTCGCTACGCCGGCCGCCAACATCAGCGACCGTCGCAATCGACACTCTGCGAAATCTGCTTTGCCCTCGCCCGCCTTTCGCCGACGCTCTGCGCCGCTCATGGATTTTCTCTTGGACAACGACCGCGCTCCGACACCCGGAGCCATCCCGCCCATCGACTTTCGCGCGCTCCTTAACGACGAGCAGTTCAACGCCGTCACCGCCGAGCCCGGCCCGCTCCTCGTCCTCGCCGGCGCCGGCTCCGGC
>CAMLSH010000322.1 GCA_946482625.1 uncultured Opitutaceae bacterium | reverse complement strand
GCGGGCGGAATCCAGTCGATGATTTTACGGTCGAGGAGCGCGCGGAAGAGCTGCCAGGAGCGGCGGCGGAGGGCTTTTTTGCGGTGTGGGGTTTCGTGCGAGTCGGTGATGAGCTGGCGCATGACGCGGCAGCCGTCTTCGTCGCGCGAGAGGACTTGCAGTAACATGCCGTGGGAAACGTCGAAGCGGGATTGAAGGCCCTCGGGCTGCGCGGTCATGAGCTTCTCGAAGGTTTTCGCGTCCCAGCCGACGGCGCCTTCGGGAGCTTTTTGTTTCACCAACTTCTTGGCCTTCTTGGGATCGCCGGCGGCTTTTTCCTCGGCGCGTTTGTTTTCGATGACGTGCTCGGGTGCTTGAATGATGACGTAGCCGACATCGTCGTATCCCTTGCGGCCGGCGCGGCCGGCGATCTGGCGGAAATCGCGGACGCTGAGAATGCCGGCTTTTTGTCCGTCGTATTTGAAAAGCTGGGTGAAGACGACAGTGCGGATGGGGACGTTGATACCGACGCCGAGGGTGTCGGTGCCGCAGATGAGTTTGAGCAGACCTTTTTGCGCGAGCTGCTCGACGAGGATGCGGTAGCGCGGGAGGAGGCCGGCGTGGTGGACGCCGATGCCGTGGCGGAGCCAGCGCTTCATTTCTTTGCCGTAGGGGCTGTTGAAGCGGACGCCTTCCAGCGCGGTGGCGAGTGCGGCTTTTTCTTCGCGCGAGCAGATCGGCAGGCTCATCAACGCTTGCGCGGCCTCGGAGGCGTCGCGTTGGGTGAAGTAGACGAGGTAGACCGGCGCTTTCTTCAGCGTGAGCAGGTCGGCGACGCGTTCGGCGAGGGGCGTTTCGCTGTATTCGAAATTCAACGGCACGGGGCGGCGGTCGCTGCGGACGGTGACGGCGGGGGCTTTGGTGACGCGGGTGAGTTCGCGCTCGATGAAGTCGGTGGGGCCGAGCGTGGCCGACATCAGGAGGAAGCGGGCGCGCGGCATGATCAGCAGCGGGACTTGCCAGGCGGTGCCGCGGGACTGGTCGGAATAATAGTGAAACTCGTCCATGATGACGGCGCCGATGGCGTCGGCGCGGTCACCGCCGGCGAGGGCGATGTTGGCGAGGATTTCGGCGGTGCAGCAGAGGACGGGGGCGTCGAGATTAACGGAGGCGTCGCCGGTCATCATGCCGACGTTGTCGGGGCCGAAGTCGCGGCAGAGAGAGAGGAATTTTTCGTTTACGAGGGCCTTGATGGGGCAGGTGTAAACGGAGCGGCGGCCGGCGCAGAGGGCTTTGTAGTGAAACGCGGCGGCGACGAGAGATTTGCCAGAACCGGTGGGGGTGTTGAGGATCACGTTGGCGCCGCCGAAGAGTTCGAGGATGGCTTCTTCCTGCTCGGGGTAGAGCTCCATCTTGCGCTCGGCCATGACGGCGATGAAGCGGGTCATCGCGGCGTCGGCGTCGGGGAAACCGGGCGGAGGGGCGAGAGGTGCGGGCGGAAGTGCGGAGGGAGGCGAAGATTGCGGAGCGGCGTCGGGCATCGGAAGGAGTCGAGGAGGATGCGTTTGTTGCGGAGGGGCAAGCGTTCGGGAATGAAGAGGATCGCGGAAACGCGGAAGGGCGGAGGCGCGGATTTAGGAAAGAAAAAGGCCCGCCAGTGAGGGCGGGCCTAGGAGAAGAGGAAGTGTCGTGCTGGTTATCGGCGGAAGCGTCTGCGCAATGCGGTGAGAAGGGCGAGGGCGGCGAAGAAGCCGAGGGAGGGGGAACCGCCACCGCCTCCACCGCCGCCGGAAGCGGGAGGTGTTGTTGTGCCACCGCCTCCGCTGCTCGCGGCGTTGACGGTGACGGCGAACGGCGTGCTGACGATGGTGCTGCCGTTGGTGAGCGTGAGGGCGACGGTGTAGGTGCCGCTGTGAGACGTCTGGGCGTTGGTGACGGCGTAGCTCGCCGAGGTGGCGCCGGAGATGGGCGCATTGTTCAAGCGCCATTGATAGGTGATGGCGCTGCTGATGGTGCTGACTGCGTTGAGGGTGAACGAGGCGCCATTGGCGACCGCGGCGGAAGGACCAGTGATCGAGGCGGTGGTCGTGGTCGGCGAAGTGGAGGCGGCGCCGGCGGTGTTGCCGGAGTAGGTCGTCATCTCTGTGGCGAGGTCTGTGTTCTTCGTAGTGGTGTAGCTATAGGTCGGGACAAAGACCGTGTCGGTGCCCGGGTCGGGGGCGGTGCCGGAGGTGTTGGTGTAGGTGTTGTCGATCGCGCGAATGAGGCCGCCGGCGGATTTGGTGAGCGGGGTGACCATGTTTTCGTACACGTTGCGTTCGCTGAGGAGCTGGGCGTTGGCGAGGACAGCGGTTGCGGTGGTGTTGGGCGTGGCCGCGGCGGGTTTGAGGTAGTTGCTGTACTGATGCACGTGGCCGTAGGTCGTGACGGGCATGCGCTGATCGATGAAGTCGGACCAATTGTTGTGATTGAGGGTGACGCGGAGGGGTTTTGTTTCACCGGTGGTGTTGCCGATGAGTATCCCGCGGCGCGGAGTGAGAGATGCGGAGCTATAGTAGAACTCGCACCAGGCAAAAGTGACGTTGTCGGCACCGGCGGTGACGGTAGCAAGGTGGTCGGCGGCGTCGAAGAAGGTGCAGTTCTGGACGAAGACATTCGAGCCGCCGGTGATGGTGAGCGGGGTGCCGTTGGTGGCGGCGGCATTGGTGAGGTTAAGGCCGCGGATGATGACGTTGCTCACGCTTGCGCCGATATCGAGTCGGCCGACGATTGTCGCGGTGCCGTCGATACCTTGGATCGTTTTGTTGGATTTGACGCTGATGAGCGGCCCGCCGGCCAGCGCGTTAAGATCGAGTGTGCCGCCGACCGTGATGACGGCAGCGGTGGTCGACTCGGCCTGAGTTTTGAAGTCGGCGGCGGTGGTGACGAGGATGGGCGTGGCGTTGCCGCCGCCAGTGGCGCTGGCGGCGAAACCGTTGGGCGTCGGAGCGGCGAAGGCGGGGGACGTGAGCGTGAGGGCGACGGCGTTGCTGGTGACCGGGCCGGCGGAGTTGCTGACGATGACGCGGTATTGGCCGGCGTGGGAGAGCTGTGTCGCGGGGATGCTGTAGGTTGCGGAGGTGGCGCCGGTGATGTTGACCGTGTCCTTTTGCCACTGATACGTGAGCGGCGCGGTGCCGGAGGCGGCGACGGTGAAGCTGGCGGATGCGCCGAGGGTCACGGTTTGGGCGGTGGGTTGGGTGGTGATCGTCGGGGCAACTGCTGGCGGTGGATTGACGGTGAGAATGGCGGTGTCGCTCGTGATCGTGGCGGCGCTGTTGGTGACATCGACGGTGTAGCTACCGGAGTCGCTCGTCTGCGCGCTGGCGATGGCGAGCGACGCGTTGGTGGCACCGGTGAGGGCGAGGCCGTTTTTCTTCCACTGGTAAGTGGGATTGCCGGTGGCGACGACGGTGAGCGTGACGGAAGCGCCGGCGGTGACGGTCTGGGATGCGGGTTGCGTGGTGATGGTCGGCGGGAGCTCCGTGGAGAGCACGTGGAGATTGACGGTGCCGGTCATCGAGCTGCTGGCGGAGTCGGTGACGGTGAACGTGAAGGAGGCGAGGCCGCTGAAGTTTGCGGTGGGCGTGAAGGTGGCGGTCTTGCCGTCGGAGCCGAGGGTGACGGTGCCGTTTTGCGGTGTGGATACAGCGTGCACAGGGCTGGCTGTGTAGCCGCGGGTGAGCTGGCTGAGGTCGATCTGGACGGAGGCGTTTTTAGCGACCTGGGTGTTGGGGCTGGCGATCCAGTTGAGGTAATCTTCGAGCTGCGTGTAGCCGTCGTTGTCGGGATCGGCATTGCCTTCGGAGAAGTCTCCAGCGGTGGAGTTTTTATTCAGGCCTTTGACGGTTTCCCACCAGTCGGGCAGGCCGTCGCGGTCTGTATCGAAATCGGCGGCACGGGTGAGCTCGGGATAATTTTCCCAGCCGCCGACGTCGGCTTGTGAGTCGGGGAAGCCGGCTTTGTTGGTGACGCTACCGCGATAGGTGAAGGTGCCGTCGAGGGTTTCGCGGATGATGCGCGCGTCGTGATCGTCAATGAGGGGACGGTTGGCGCCGACGTCGGAGAGGACGCGTTTATAGGCATCGGCGGCGGATTGAGTGGCGATGTGAGAATCGAAGAAGGGGGCGCTGACGAAGGTTTCGTACGTGGGCGTGGGAACGCCGCTACCGACGATGGAGCGGCGGCCGGCGGTCTGGTTGGTTTCGTCGAAGTGGCCGGGCATGACGTTGCCGGCGAAGTAGGCGCGTTGAGAACCGGCGAAGTTGTCCTCGTGGTTCATCGTGAGGGCGTAGGGAACGTGGGTGGTGCCTGCGCCGGGCTTGTAGTAGTTGTTGACGAAATTGACCTCCATGGCGCCGCCGTCGGTGGTGCGGGCGCCCCAGTTGTAGACGACGTTGTTGGTGATATCGAGGCGGCCGGCGAAGGTGGCGGAGGCGTCGAGGCCGCCGGCGAGCGACCAGTTGCGGCCATAGTTATGGGCGAGGAGATTGTGGTGGAAGCTGCCGATGTCGCCGCCGATGGACGCGGCGTAACCGTGCTCGGTGCCGACCGGATAATTTTGGTGACCAGCGGCGTTGAGGGCCTCGGAGATGAGGGTGCGTTGGAGCGTGATATTTTGCGCGGAGCGGGAGCTGAAGGCTTCGTCGAGCGACCAGCTGATGGAGCAGTGATCGATGATGCAGTGGGAGCTGCCTTGCATGCCCATGCCGTCGATGGTGGTGCCGCTGATGTTGCCGGGGCGGGAGCGGAGGTGGCGGATGATGACGTCTTTCGCGCCGCTGAGACCCATGGTGTA
>CAMLSH010000321.1 GCA_946482625.1 uncultured Opitutaceae bacterium | reverse complement strand
CTCATCGGTATCGGCAAAGCCGTGACCAACATCTTCTGCCCCTCCGAAATCACCCGCTACGGCGGCGACGTCGCCTACATGCGCGTCTTTGATCGCTATCCGCCCGGCCAGCGCCCCGCCCGCCGTGGCCGCGGTTTCCCGGCTGGCCACGCCTCTGGCGGTTTCGCTCTGCTCAGCCTCGCCGGACTCGCCCGCACCCGTCGCGGCCAATGGATCGGAGCCGGCATCGGCCTCGCGCTTGGCGGCATCATGGGTGTGTATCAAATGCTCAAAGGCGCCCACTACCTCAGCCACACCGTCGTCACCGCCCTTATCTCCTGGCTGCTCTTCCTCCTCTGGCACCACCTCGCCCATCTCCTCCCGCTCAAGGCCACTCAACCCTCCGCGGCCTGACTCTCCGCCCCCAATCCGGTAATCCTGTCCTTCTATCTGAAAAGTTTCCGTTCCCTTCAGCATTTCCCCGACACAGGGGCACGACCACCTCCCATTCCTTGCTCCGCCTTCGCACCTTGGCGTCTTCGCGATTCAATTCTCCACTCACTCACACCCTCGGCTTCTCACCTTTTCCTCTCATGAAATCCCAGCTCCTGCTCGCCGCCGCCCTGCTGCTCGCGCCTCTCGTCCCCGCCGCCGAGACCCCGCTCATCGTCGACAAACCGCAGTCCCGTATCGAATACGCGGTGACGGCCACCATGGACTCCTTCGCCGGCACCCTCACGACCTACGATCTCGACCTGGCCGCCGACCCCGCCGCCGCCGGCAAAATCTCCCGCGCCGAACTCCGCTTCCGCTTCGCCGACCTGCGCTCGAGCAACGCCAAACGCGATCAGCAGATGAGGGACTGGCAAAGCACCGAGCAATTCCCCGAATGCGTCTTCACCCTCACCGCCCTCGAACCCGCCGCCACCGCTGGCCGCTTCACCGCCCGCGGCCAGTTCATTTTCCACGGCATGACCCGCGATCTCGTGTTCCCCGTATCCCTTTCTTCGAGCGGTGACGGCCTCCACGTCATCGACGGCGAAGCCCGCATCGACACCCGCGACTTCGGCCTGCCCATCATCCGCAAATTCGGCCTCCTCAAAGTGGACCCCGTCGTCGTCGTGAAACTCCACCTCCAAGCCCGCCCCGCCGCCGAACCCGCCAAATAACCCGCCGGCCATCGTTCCCTTTCCTCTTTCTCTTACTCTTTCGCCAGCCCCCCTCCGATCCCGAGAAAAGACCACAAAAAACCAATCAGCCCGCTCAACCTTCCGCCCGCCGAATCCGCCGCCATGCCCCACACTCCCGCACCCGCCGACCCCGACGCGCACCTCATCGAGGCCCTGCGGGAAAACTCCCCCGGACTCTCCGCCGTCGAGCCCCACCTCCGCGCCGCGCTCACCGACGCCACCGCCAACCCCGGCCGCCTCCTCCGCGCCCGCCTCGTCCACCGCGCCGCCCTCGCCCACGGCCTCGACGACTCCAACGCCTGCCAGCTCGCCTGCGCCATCGAGTATTACCACCTCGCCTCGCTCCTCCTCGACGACCTTCCCTGCATGGACAACGCGGATACACGCCGCGGCCGTCCCTGCATCCACCGCCTCCACGGCGAAGCCTCCACCATCCTCTCCGCCCTCGCGCTGATCAACCGCGCCTACACCCTCGTCGGTTTCGCGCTCTCCCATCTTCCCTCCGGCCTCCGCCTGCGCGCCCAAGCTTGCCTCGACGCTGCCCTCGGCACCACCGGCATCATCGGCGGACAAGCCCGCGACCTCCGCTTCGTCGAAAGCGACCGCTCCGCCCGCGAGGTCTCCGCCATCGCCGCCGGTAAAACCGGCGCGCTGCTCTCCCTCGCCATCTATTTCCCCGCCCTGCTCGCCGATCCGTCCGACACCGAACTTCACCACCTCAAAGCCCTCTGCCTCTACTGGGGCCTCGCGTATCAAGCGTCCGACGATCTCCACGACGTCCTCGGCAGCCCCGCCACCACCGACAAAACCACCGGTCGCGACCGCGCTCTCACCCGCCCCAATCTCGCGCTCGCTCTCGGCGTCCCCGCCGCTCGCCGCCGCCTCCACCGCCTCGCCCGCCAGGCCACGAGCACCCTCGCCCGCCTCTCTTCCGCCAGCCCGCGCTGGCAATACCTCGCCGAGTTCCAAGCCGCCTTCCTCGCGCCCGTCCTCGCCCGCGAAGCCGCCGCCGCCTGAGCGATTCCAGAACCATGCGCTTCCTCCGGCTCATCCCCACCAATCTCCTCCGCCACCGCCTCCGTGCGCTCATCGGCGTCGCCGGCATCGGCTTCGGCGTCGCCGCCATGCTCACGATCCTCGCCATCGTCACCGGCGCCATCGGCATGTTCGAACGCATCCTCGCGACCGACTCCCACTGCCTCGTCTTCGAGAAAAACGTCTCCGACCTCTTCTTCAGCTCCGTCACCACCGACCAGGTATCCGGAATCCGGGCACTCCCTGAGGTCGAGTCCGCCCAGCCGCTCCTCTTCGGCATCGTCTCGGCCGACGACCACCCGATCATCACCTGCTTCGGCCTCGATCCCTCCGACCCGCGCCTCGCCAAAGCCACCTGGCTCGCCGGCTCCGCCGCCACCTTCGGCCAGAACGACAACGACATCTACCTCGGCTCCCGCGCCGCCGAATTCCTCGAGGCGAAGCTCGGCGAGAAAATCGACATCGGCCGCGGCACCTTCGTCGTCGGCGGCATTTTCAAAACCGAAAACGGCTTTGAAGACGGCGGTGTCTTCCTCCCGCTCAAATCCGCCCAGGCCTTTTTCCACCGCGAAGACCTCTGCTCCATCATCGCCGTGAAACTCCGCGACCGCGACGCCGCCAAGGCTTTCAAAACCGCCGTCGAGGCCAAATACCCCGGCCTCACCGCCCTCGAAAACCGCGAGTTCAACCAGAGCTACACGCAGTTCAAAATCCTCCACTTCACCGCCTGGGCCGTCGGCGTCTGCGCCTTCCTTCTCGGCGGTCTCGGCGTCGCGAATACGATGCTCCTCTCCGTCTTCAGCCGCATCCGCGAGATCGCCATCCTCCGCGTCTGCGGCTTCTCCACCGGCCAGGTCTGCGCGCTCATCTTCGGCGAAGCCGCCGCCATCGCCCTCGCCGGCCTCATCCTCGGTTTCTCCCTCGGCCTCGGCGTCCTCACAATTCTCGAACACCTCCCCGATTTCCAAGGCTACATCCAGGCGAGCATCAAACCCTCCATCGTCCTCGGCATCATCGCCACCGCGATCTTCACCGCCGTCGCCGGCGCGATCTACCCCGCCCGCTACGCCGCCCGCATCCAGCCCGCCGACGCCCTGCGCTATGAATAACCGCGCCCACCTTCCCGCCTCCGCTCCCAGAAAAAGTGTCACGTATTACGTGACACTCCCCCCGGAAAACCCGCACCCCCAAAAGTGTCACGTATTACGTGACACTTCATTTCCTCCCGGAGGTGCGGCATGAACGCCCCCAACGCCACCGGCCCCGTCATCGCCTCCGCCAAGGACGTCTGGAAAACCTTCGACCAGGGCCGCGTCACCGTCCTCCAAGGCGCCAGCATCGCCGTCCGCTCCGGCGAGATCGTCGCCCTCTGGGGCGCCTCTGGCTCCGGCAAAAGCACGCTACTCCATCTCCTCGGCGGACTCGACACCCCCGACCGCGGTGAACTCGAAGTCTGCGGCCTCGACCCGCGCAACGAACGCGACCGCATCGTCCTCCGCCGCCAGCACCTCGGCTTCGTCTTCCAACTCCACAACCTCATCCCCGATCTCACCGTCGCCGAAAACCTCCGCGTCCCCGCTCTCGCCGCCGGTCGTGAAACCGCCGATACCGAAAAACGCCTCCAGTCCCTCGCCGAATCCGTCGGCATCGGCCACCGCCTCAAGCATCGCATCCAGGACCTCTCCGGCGGCGAACGCCAGCGCACCGCCATCTGCCGCGCGCTCATGAACTCGCCCAAACTCCTCCTCGCCGACGAACCCACCGGCTCGCTCGACGAAAAGACCGGCGAAACCGTCTTCACCCTCCTCCGCACCCTCGCCGAGCGCGACGGCATCGCCGTCATCCTCGCGACCCACGAACGCCGCTTCGCCGAAGCCTGCCACTGCATCTTCCGCGTCCGCGACGGCCAGCTCAGCCCGCTGTGAAAACCTCTTCCCAACTCACGCGCCTGCCACCAGGCGCGCCTGGCACTCCATTCGCCAATAGTAACTCCGATGGAGGCGCGACGCCCCCGTCGCGCTTAACCACCGCCAACCCCACCCTCGTCAATCCACTCCCCAACGCCTCCGCTTCGTCGACCTCTCTTCCCCACCCCGCCCATATTCCTTCACCCCCTTCGCTCCTTCGCGAAACCAACTCCGCCGCCCGCTTCGCCTCCTTCGCCCGCGCCATCCAGCTCCACAGCCTCTTCTGGCTCGTCGCCGCCAACCTCGTTGGCCTCCTCCTCGCCACCGAACTCCTGTATCCTGCAATCGGTGACGCCCTCGCGCCTCTCACCTACGGCCGCTGGATGCCCCTCCACCTCGACTGGCAACTCTACGGCTGGTGCTCCCTCCCGCTCGTCGGCGCTCTCGTCGCCTGGTTCTCGCCGCCTTCGCCATGCGACCTTCGGCCTTCGGCCTTTCCGCCCCCATTGGTCACTGGTCATTGGTCACTGGTCATTCCCCAGCGCGCCCTCCGCACCGCGCTCTCCCTCTGGTCAACCGCGCTGGCGGCCGGCGGCCTCTCCTGGCTCCTCGGCGAAACCAGCGGCAAACTCTTCCTCGACTGGCACGGTTGGGCCCGCCCTCTCCTCCCGCTCGCAATGTCCGCCCTCTGGACCGTCCTAGCCTCCCTCGCCTGGTGGCACCGCACGCACTTCTC
>CAMLSH010000320.1 GCA_946482625.1 uncultured Opitutaceae bacterium | reverse complement strand
CGCGGGCGCAGGTGCGGCGGGCACAGGATTCACGGTCATGCCGGGGCGGATTTTCTGGAGATTGTCGGTGATGACGCGGTCGCCGGGCTGGAGTCCGCCGGAGATGAGCCAGCGATTGCCGACGGTGCGCGAGGTTTGGAGGACGCGCACTTCGACCTTGTTCTCGGCGTTGACGAGCAGCGCGGTGGCTTCGCCCTTGGTGTTGCGGGAGACGAGCGGCTGAGGAAGGAGAATGGCGCTGGGATCGGTGCCTTCTTCGAGGCGGGCGCGGACGAACATGCCGGGGAAGAGATTGCTGTCGGGATTCGGGAAGATCGCGCGGAGAGTTACGGTGCCAGTGCTCGGATTTACGGATACATCGGAGAACTGGAGCGCGCCGGGATGTGCATAGGGCTGGTTGTTGTTGAGCATGAGCGAGAGCTTGGCAGCGCCTTCGCCGGCGCGTTGAAGGCGGCCGGAGGCGAGCGCGTCTCTGAGGCGGAGAACGTCGTCGGCCGACTGGCTGAGATCGACGTAGAGCGGATCGAGCTGCTGTACGGTGGCGAGAAGCGTGGCGGTGCCTTGTTGCACGTAGGCGCCCTCGGTGACTTCGGCGCGGCCGATGCGACCGTCGATGGGCGAGGTGACGCGGGTGTAGCCGAGGTTGATCTCGGCGGTGCGGACGGCGGCTTTGGCGGCGGCGACGTCGGCGGCGGAGCCGAGGCTGGAGGCAACGGCGTCGTCGTAGTTTTGTTGGGATATCGCGTTGGTGGATACGAGGCCTTTGAAGCGATCGGCCTGGGCTTGGGTGGAGGCGAGCCCGGCTTCGGCGCGGGCCAGCGTGGCTTTGGCGCTGTCGAGCGCGGCCTGGTAGGGGGCGGGATCGATCTCGAAGAGGACGTCGCCCTCTTTGACGTCGGCGCCTTCGGTGAAGAGGCGTTTCTGGACAATGCCGTTGATGCGGGCGCGTACCTCGGCGACGCGGAAGGCGGAGGTGCGGCCGGGCAGTTCTTGCGAGAGCGTGACCGCTTCGGGCGCGACAACGAGGACCGAGACCGGGAGAGGTGGAGGAGCGGCCGGGGCGGCATTCTTTTTGCCGCAGCCGGCAGCTAGAAGCAGAGCGGCGGACAATGTTGCGGCGAGGGTGGCGGGCTTGCGACGGAAGGACGGGCGGTGCGGCGAAGGAATCATGGAGGAGCGGTATTGAGAAAACTTAGACGGAAGGTACGGCCTGGGAGGACGCGCGGAG
The DNA here is from genome assembly GCA_946482625.1 of uncultured Opitutaceae bacterium. The sequence goes on along the minus strand of CAMLSH010000320.1, from coordinate 3,620 downwards.
ACGGGCGCAGGCTTGTTCGAGCTGGCCGAGATCACCCGGATTGAGGGCGGACATGAGCCGGGCGATGGCGTCGAGAAGGCAGCGCACGGCGTGGTTATATGCGTTGTGACCGTGAGGCGTGGCACTCGCGGCGAAGACGCGGGGGGCATTTTCGTCGCGCGTGCGGGTGACGAGGCCTGAGAGTTCCAAGCGTCCCAAGACGGCTGATACGGCCTTCCGCGAGAGATTCAGCTGGGCGGCGAGCGTGGCGGGGGAGACCGGAAGCGGTTCCTGGTGGATGGCGAGGGCGAGGATGCGGAAACCGTTCTCGGTGAGATTGGTGACGCCGAGTTCACGGCGAAGGGAGGTGCGGAGGGCGTGGCAGGTCTCCAGAAGCTCGATGAGCGCACGGCATTTCCTTTCGTCGCCCGGACGGTGCGTGCGGGCGGCGAGGAGGAGCGCTTCACGCGCGACGCCATGTGGAAGAGGTGCGGACACGCGCCTAGATTAATCCTGTCTGGCGAAAGGCGGAATGACTTTGTTGTTTGCGCGCTGATAACTTCTGGCTATCAGATGTCCGATGGAGCTGAGGCATCTGAAATACTTCGTCGCGGTCGCGGAAGCGCTGAGCTACCGGCGCGCGGCGGACGATCTGCGGGTCGCGCAGCCGGCGCTGAGCAAGCAGATCAAAGATCTGGAACAGGAGATCGGCGCACGGTTGCTGGATCGGAATACAACCGGCGTGGCGCTGACTGACGCGGGCGTGTTGTTTCTCGACGAGGCGCGGGAGATTTTGCGGCGGGCGCGGGAGGCGATGGTGCTGGCGCGCGAAGCGGAGGCGGGGCGGCGAGGGCGGCTGACGGTGGGCGGGCTGGGCGCGTTTTCATCGGGGTTCCTGCCGATGGCGCTGGGGGCGTTCCGGCGGAAGTATCCCGATGTTGACGTCATGGTACACGAGATCGCGCTGCCGGATCAGGTGAATGCGTTGAGATCGGGGGCGTTGCAGGTGGCGTTCACGATCGAGAGCGATCCATCTCTTCTGGAGGAGTTCGAACGGACGCGGATTCTCGAATCGACGGTGGGCGTGTTGATGAGTGACCAGCATCCGCTAGCGAAACGGCAAAAGATCTCGTTGGGTGAACTGGCGGAAGATCAGTTTTTCAGCATTGGCGAAACCGAGCGGCACGAAATGCACCGGCAACGAATTCACCGGCTATTCTCGGCGAGGGGGTTCAAACACCGGCCGATCAAGCGGGTGAATAGTTTCGAGTCGCTGGTAGCGCTCGTGGCGGGCGGGCACGGCGTGTCGTTCATGCTTCCGATCATAGGGGCGCGCAGCGTGGAGGATGTGGTTTACCGGCGGATCAAAGAGGAGGGGCCGGATCTGCACATCGAGCTGCTCGCGGTCTGGCGGAAGAGCGCGGGCTCGTCGCTGGCGCGTAACTTTGTCGATACGCTGCGAGAACTGCCGGCGAAGGGGCGCTAAGCGTCAGGCGGGGCGGCCGTCAGCCGGAGGCGTGGGGGCCTCTTCCACGGCCCAGCCGAAGACGGCGCGGCGGCGGAAAACGACGCGGTTGAGTGTCAGGGCGAAGCCGATACACGCGAAAACCGTGAGCGCGTAGAGGTGGAGGAAGTGTGGCGGCTTCATGATCGCCTCCGGATTGGCGGCGTGGAGGCGATCCCAGCCGAAGGTGAGTGAGGTGTAGAGGGAGGCGCCGCAGACGACGGTCGCGATGACGGCACGGGCATCGACGTTGCGAAAGAGCAGGCCGACGATGAAAGCGGAGAGAATCGGCATGCTGAAAAGGCCGAGGACGCTTTGAATCTTTGCGATGATGCTGTCGGCGCCGGCGTAGAGCGGCATGAGGGCGATGGAGGCGACGGCGAAGAGAATGGAGACGCTCACGCTCAGACGGGCGACGGAGCCGTCTTTGTGGATATAGCGCTGGTGAAGATCGCAGACGTAGAGCGCGGCGGAGGAGTTGAGCACGGAGTTGTAGCTGGACATGACCGCGGCGAACATGGCGGCGGCGAAAACGCCGGATAGCCAGTGGGGCAGGATATCAGCGACGAGGCGGCCGTAACTGGCGTCTCCGATCGGCCCATACAGTTTATACGCGCAGAGACCGGGGATGACCACCATTGCCGGGATGATGAGGAGGCGGATGCCGAGGGCGGCAAAAACCCCCCGCCGGGCCTCGGCCAGGGACGGGGCAGCGAGAGCGCGTTGGGTGATCGTCTGGTTGGTGCTCCAGTAGAAGAGCTGGCTGAAGACCATGCCGGTGAGCAGCGTGGTCCAGGGAATCGGGGCGTTTTTATCGCCCATCAAAGTGAGGCGTTCCTTGGGGATGCCCGAGAAATCCCAATCAATTTTTCCGAGGGCGAGGAAGACGACGAGCAGGCCGATGGAGAGGACCAGTACGCCGCAATAAGTGTCGGAGATGGCGACGGCACGGAGGCCGCCGAAAATGGCATAACCGGCGCCGACGATGGCGACGCCGATGCCGATCGCGTAGAGCGTGTCGATGCCGAGGAGGGTGTCGTCGAGCCCGAACATGTTCTTCATGACGAGCGCGCTCGTGTAGAGCATCGCGGGAAGGAAGAGCAGGACGTTGCCCGCCAGAAACACGGTGGCGACCGTGGCGCGGATGTGTTTGCTGTTATAGCGGCGCTCAAGGAGCTCTGTGACGGTGGTGCATCCGTATCGATAATACACGGGCAGGAAAATCGTCGCGAGCATCAGCAGACCGACGGCGCCGGAGAGCTCCCACCAGACGATGTTCAGGTTTTGGGCGCCATTCATGCCGACGAAGGTGTCGGTGCTGATGTTGGTCAGGGTGATCGAGCCGGCGATGAAGACCCAGCTGAGGTTGCCGTTGGCGAGAAAGTAGTCGCGCGTGGAGTCCGTCGAGCGGACGGCACGGCGGCAGTGGAGCCAGGTGATCAGCGCGATCAGCCCGGTGAGGCCGAGAAAGACGGAGAGTTGGACGAGGGCGTCGGGAGGCATGGGGAAGGCGCGGGGTAGCGCCGGAAGATGCGGCGCAGCGCGGCGGGGACGCGCAAGGAGCGGGCGAAACCAACAGTACGAATGCGGCGTCTTAGCGTGCCTTCGGCGCGGCCTTGGGGTCGGGCGCAGGTAAAGCGACTGCGTAGTCGAGGCCAGAGCCGGAAACCTCGTGGGTGGCAAGCAGCGGCCCGTTGAAGCCGGTGACGTCGATGTCACGGAGCGTGACGTTCTTCATGTAGGCGAGAGCGATGCCGCGCGCAGAGGTGCCGGTGATGTTGGCGAGCGTGAGGTTTTCGACGGGTTTCTCGGGAGAGACCTGAAGGCCGTCGACGATGGCGACGGCGTCGTTGAGGCGAACGTTGGCGAAGCTGAGGTTTTTTGCAGACGGAAAACCGAGCGGGCCGGGCACGGGGTCATCGGCGGTGTTGGTGTTGCCGCCGGCGGTGAGATTGATGCGGAGGAAGGCGCCGCCGAGGACTTCTAAGTTTTCGCCGCTGATGTTTTCAGTCGTACCCGCGCGTCCAGTACGCGTCTTGATGTAGATTGCGTGGGTTTTGCTATCGAAGGAGCAGTTCTCGATGCGGACGTTGCGGACGCCGGCGGAGGTTTCGCTGCCGATGCCGATGGAGGCGAA
>CAMLSH010000319.1 GCA_946482625.1 uncultured Opitutaceae bacterium | reverse complement strand
CAGTCAGATCCCCTGGCGGAAAAAGGAACCCGCTTTCACGGTCGACCAGCTCCTCCGGAACACCTCCAACGGCTGTTGCGAGCACCGGCGTGCCACAAGCGAGAGCCTCGAGAATCACGTAGGGAAAATTGTCCGCCTTGGCAGGATACACCATCAAATCGGCCGCTTGGAAGACCTGCCGTACACCTTCCGCCGGCAGGCGACCGCTTCCGATATACCGCACGCTTCCCTCGGTTTTTCGATAGGGAGCGCTTCCCGCCTCCACAACCACCAGCCGCATCGCAGGCTGCGCTTTCTGAAAAGCTGCCACTAGTTTTTCGACGAAGCCAAAATCCCGCCACGGGGTCGCCCGGCCGTTGTCGGCCACAAAACAGATCGCCCGCTCTTCCGGAGCGATTCCCATCGCCCGCCGTACCTCGGCGCGGTCGACCGGCGGTTTGAAAAAATCCAGATCTATTCCGTACGGAATCACCTCAGACCGCGCAATCGCAGGAGTCAGAATCGACCGCTGCGCGCAGTTGAGCAGCCACGCAGAGGGAGTCGTCAGGGTGAATTGCAAAGCCCGATACACCGCCGCCTTCGTCTGCAAGTTCGCCGCTGACTCATCGCGTTTCAGCGCCGCGTAGATGTCGAGGTGCGGACAGGCACCGCAATTCTGCTGCCAGCGGTTGCACTCGAAAAAGTAAGCGCAATGTCCGGTGAACGACCACGTGTCATGAAGCGTATAGATCAACCGGCGATTCCGGGAGATGGCGGGCAACGCGCGTATATCGAAGTGCGTCGGGCCAACGAAGTAATGCAGGTTGTTTAAATGCACGATGTCTGGGCGAAACGCTAGTTGTTCAAAAACGCGGCTTGTTCCCGGCAACGCGAAATCTTCAAACCCTTTGCGTCGGGCCAAGGCTCCGCGCCATTCCCGCGCATGTAGGAGCCGTCGCGCGAAATAGCGGACCCGATACTCGGGCGTGCCTTTCCGAAGAACCGCTCGCAGTGCGCCGCGCAGCCAGCGCTCGCCTCGTCCTCCGCCTCCCCAAACCGGCACTTCGTGAACCCACGGCTGGTCCGTTTTCTTAGTTCCAACCACGAACGCCACCTCGTGGCCACGCGCGATCAGGCCGGCGGCGAGCTGCCGCGCGAACCCCGCCGCCCCGCCGCCCAAATCGTGACTGTTGACCAATGCAATTTTCATGTAGCGGGCACACTGAACCGCTTAGTGACGATTTGTTTCATGGACGGGCGCTCATAAAAGCGGATCGCCGAACGGAGCAATTCTTGTTTGCACCTGCACTGCCCCGCAGATTTGCCCCATGTACGCATTCAATGAACGGCCGTTCCGCCAGTTAAGCGGCCAGCCACTGGGGAAATCGCGATGTCGAACAGGTTACGCTGTTGTTCGTCCGTGTCTCACTCCCGTTTCGAAACGGAAAACGAACAGGGTTTCCCCTACACCCAGTGCGCTGCCAAATCCGTATTCAAAGCCCAACCATTCACTTCAACAGCTCGCCCACCGCTTTCGTCACAGCCCGGAAGTCCGGATCCCTCGCCAGCTCCTCCCACGGGACATTCGCCGAGATGCGGACAAAATACTGCCTCCCCTGGGACCTCCGCCCGTATGTGGCGAGGTCGGTAAACACCGTCCACCAACGCGGTACTCCGCCTTCCGATTCGTAGGCCACAAACCTGGTCCCGGCCTTGTGCCAAAACACTACCGTTTGAGAGACGCCGCGAGGGTCCTTGAAGACACGATACTGCCCGTGCGAGGGAAACCCCGCGAACGTGACCACGTCAGGCCGCGGATTGTCTTGCGAAGTTTTCGTCCAACCAGCGGCCACCCAGCAGACGTCCGGCGTGTGCCCCGCCACCGCGCGCTCCGACATTTTTCCTGAACGCCAATATGCCGCATACACGTCAAACCGCTGCGTACCCTTGCGATAAATACGAAAAAACGCGTCGTCGAAATTCAGCAGCTCGCCAACCGCCTTCGCCATTTCCGGGGTCTCCGCAATCGGCTGATCGGTCATCTCCCACTGCGTGGCTCGATCAGGAAACCCATCCGCCAATCCTCGGTGAGGCTGCTCTGAATCGCGACTCAGCGCAGAGACGACCTGCAACCCGACCGCCATCAATAGAACAAATCCGCACGCCACGATTAATAAACGCATCGCAAAAACTCTCCTGAGATCAGGCCGGTCGCACACGGCTACCTCCGCGGATTTTTCGAACGAGACCCGCCCATGCCTCCCAAAGGCCGAACGTCACGTCGTATTTCCAACGCACCCATCGCGACCCGCTCGGATTGAAATGCTTCAGATAAAACTGCTTCGCACCCACAAAAAGCTCGCGACTCATGCGCTCAGTTTCGCGCGAGGAGCTCGATCCCTTGAGATGCACCAGATCGACTGCGCCGTGATAGATGTTTTCGTATCCAGCAAGAGTGCAGCGATGGCAGAGATCGAGGTCTTCGCAGTACATGAAAAACGCTTCATCGAAGAGGCCGATTCGCTCCAAAAGAGCCCGGCTCGTCAGCATGAAGGCACCGTTTACCGCGCCTACCGCGTAAGTGCCGCGTTCGTCCAGATGAGTGAGGTTATACCCGGAAAACCACGCCCGTTTAGGGAACGCCTGCGCAAGTTTCGACGCCCGGCAGAATCCATCCCACGCCGTCGGTATGCCTCGCCGTGACGCCAGATCCATCCGTCCATCCGCCGTCACCAATCTCGGCGAAACGATCCCGACGCGCGGCCTCTCCCGCAGGATTTTCAAACACGCTTCATAGGCGTCCTGAGTGGACAGGGTGTCAGGGTTCAAAAACAGCACGTACTCGCCGTTCGAAGCGCGAAAACCCAAATTACTCGCCCGAGCGAAACCGAGGTTCTTCCCCGTGCGGATGAGCCGTATCTGCGGAAAATCCCGCGCCAACACCTCCGCCGTCGCTGTATCCGGCGAGTTATCGACGACGACAATTTCAACCGATCCTCCTCTCAACCGGACGGGAATCGACGCGAGACACGCGCCGATCTCCCGCTCGGAGCGATAGGTCACGATAATGACCGAGAGAAACGCCGCTGTCGGAAGAAGCTCGTTCATAGCAGTCCAAATTTTTTCCAATGTTCAGCCCAAGTCACTCCACCCGACCGCACGTGTTCGCGTCGGACGGACACCCTCTCGCTGAGCGCCTCCCGCCCTCGCACACACGCCAGCATCGCCGCCGCGACCGCCGCCACCTCATCGCTTTCAAAATAAGCGCCCGCATCGCCGTAGATAGCGCGCGCATAAGGAAGCGGGGGCAACACCGCCGGCAATCCGAAGTGCAGCGCCTCGAGCAGTGGCAATCCCAGCGATTCCCGGCTTGAGGTGAAGAGCAGCGCGTCCGAAACCGCAAAATGGCCCAAGGCCGCTTCGTGCGAAATCACGCCGGTCGTACGCACAGCCGCGTCCGGCACGCTCATGCCCGGCGGGGCCGTGATGACTAACCCAATACGCGCGTCTTCGCGATTCGCAATGATCGCGGCCTCCATCGCCAGCTCCACGCGTTTATGCGGAAACCCGCTCGCCGGGTAGAAAAACTGGAAGGCGAACGTCTTCGGCACCCGCGGTAACTTGGCCGAAAACTCCCATAGCGGCTGCACCACCTCGACTGCCCACGGCTCCAATCCGCACCGCCGCGCATACGCTACCAACCGCTCCGCCATGAATTCACTTTGAACCACTACCTTCTCCGCGCGCTTCAAACACGTGTCGAGATACCATCGCTTCAACCCGTTTGGCCGTCCGCCCTCACCCGACCACCGGTCATACCCGTCTTCAACGAGCAGAGCATTGTGAAAATAAAGCACCGTCGGTGTCCGCCCGCGCGCGCACCATCCATAACTGGAGACGTTGACGACGCGGGAAAAACAACCGAGTGAACACGTCAAGTACAGGCCCAGCTCCAACAGCGGCCGCAACCACCGCCCGAATACACGATGGTTTAATCCCAGCACCCGGACAGTCCTTCCGACGCCGCTCACGTCTTCGCGATTGGACGCTGGCATCAACAGCCAGGCCCGCCGCTCCGGCGGAAACATTTTCATCAGTTCGCGCAACACGCCGCGCGATCCCGCCTCCACACAACCAAGCCCATTGATCAGCACCGGCCGCCGATCCCTTCCGGCAGCCCTGCACGAACCTTCGGAGGCCAGCAACCGGGCGTTGCTCTTCCCATGCGATAGAAGCGCCCGCTTCGAGACCCGAAGCGCGTTGCGCAGTCGGAAACGTCCCCACGCCGCGGCTCGGGCCGCGGGTAGCGTCATCTCTGGAAAATGTACCCGCGTGATTGCCGCCATCTCGCAGCGCACTTCAGAAACCGCCCCCGAGAGCTGCCCCCGACGTATGCGAAAGCAACCGACCTCTCCAGCTCGATGCCGAAACGTGAAGCCAGCTCGCAACGCGCGGAGACAAAAATCCTGATCGCCGCACAAACGCCAGCCCGGGTTGTATCCAACCAACGATTTCACCACGCGCCGGCTGAAAAGCATGCCTTGCTGGCTCACCGGGCTGATTCCCGCGTCTAGCAACGGCACCCACCGGCGGGCATCGCGCTCCACCGACATCAAGCCGAGACTCCGCCCCGCATCATCGAGTAGCCGAACGTCGCCAAACCCAGTCACACACTCATCGCCCGCCTCGAAATGCGTTTTCGCGTAACGAGAAAAATCGCGCCCAAGCCGGTCGTCGTCGTTGACGTACGTAAACCAGTCCCAGTCGTCCCCTGCCGCCTTGATCCCCGCGTTGAGCGCACCGTAAAGCCCGCCCGCGGCTCCCTCATCCGCCAACACCTCGCAGGATTGAAAACGTTGTCTCAACCTCGCTATTTCTCCGCCAGGACAGACCAGCAGATGCCGGTGCTGCACGGTTATCGCC
>CAMLSH010000318.1 GCA_946482625.1 uncultured Opitutaceae bacterium | reverse complement strand
CGTATGGCCAAACCCTCTCATGTCACCTGGGGCGGACGCTTCAGCGCCGGTCCCGCCGAGCTCATGCTCACGTTTAGCGAGTCCGTGTCGTTCGACCGACGCCTCGCTCCGTTCGACATTCAGGGCAGCAAGGCCCACTCGGCCATGCTGGCACATGTCGGCATCATCACGGCAAAAGAGCGCGACGCGATTCACGCGGGGCTCGACGCGATCCTCGGCGAGATCGAGGCGGGAAAATTTGTCTGGGACAAAAAGCTCGAAGACGTGCACATGAACATCGAGCAGGCGCTGACGCAGCGTGTGCCGGCGGCGGCGCGTCTCCACACGGCGCGCAGCCGTAACGATCAAGTCGCGACGGACATGCGGTTGTTTTTCAAATACGCGTGCGCAGCGCTCGGCGAAAAGGTCGTGCTGGCCCAGCGCGCGATTCTGAAGCTCGCCGAGGATAACGGCGACGTGCTCATTCCGGGCTACACGCATTTGCAACGCGCGCAACCGGTGTGGCTGGCGCATCATCTTTTCGCGTATCTCGAAATGCTGGAACGTGACCGGGAGCGTTTCGCCGTCGTGGCCGATCACGCCAACTGGTGTCCGCTCGGTTCGGGCGCGATCGCGGGAACGACGTTGCCGATCGATCGTGAGTTCACGGCGGTGCAGCTCGGGTTCGTCGATGCGAAGGGCAAGCCGCGTGTCACGCAGAACTCCATGGATACGGTGGCGGACCGCGACACGTTCATCGAGTTTGCCCATGCGTGTGCGCTCTTCGGCGTGCATGCGTCGCGCATCGCGGAGGATTTGATTTTATGGAGCAGCGCGGAATTTAAGTTCATCGAGCTTCCAGATACGTTCTGCACGGGCTCATCGTTGATGCCGCAGAAGAAGAATCCGGATTCGTGCGAGCTGTTGCGCGGCAAGTCGGCACGGTTACAGGGCAATCTCCACACGTTGCTCACGCTGACGAAGGGGCTGCCGCTCACGTACAATCGCGATCTGCAGGAGGATAAGCCGCCGGTTTTCGATTCGTTTGAGCAGACGGGGCTGTGCGCCGAAGTGCTCGCTGGCACGTTCACGGGAGCGGAGATGATTCGCAATCGCTGCGCCGAGGCCGTGGCTGATCCGGGTCTGCTGGCGACGGATCTGGCGGACTATCTCGTCGAGAAGGGCGTGCCGTTCCGCGAAGCGCATCATGCTGTCGGCGCGGTCGTGCGCATCGCAGAAAAACTCGGCGTGAAGTTGAACGAGCTGCCCAACGAAGAAATTCAGGCGGTGCACAAGGCGTTCACACCGGACTGGGTGCAGGTTTTCGATTTGAAGCGCGCGATGAAGAAGCGCGCGGGGACCGGCATGCCGGGGCCGTTGCAGATCCAGAAGCAGTTTGGCCGCTGGGCGAAGCTGCTGAAGTGAACGCGGGGTTTCTATTTTATCGCGGAAGCGCCGAGGGGCGGAAACGCGGAAATTTATGAACTCGATGCCGCTGGTGGAGGAGGCGCCGTGCGTCGCGTGGTAATGACCATGTGATCGCTCTCAGCGACTCCGCTTCTCCGCGTTTCAGCGATCTCTCCCTGTGCTCCATCTGATTTTTCCCACCAAGAAGACTGATCCGGAATTGGCGCCATTTCGGTCGGGGTTGGTGTTTGGTTTTTTCAATGCGCTGACGTGGCAGGTCGGACTCGGAACTCCGCTGGTGTTGTTCGCACAACAACTCGGGGCGACGCCGTTGCAGGTGGGGCTGGCGACATCGTTCGTGCTGTTGCTCACGCCGATCCAGATTTTGTCCACGGCGCTGCTGCCGCGTTATGGATTCAAGACGGTGATGTTGGGCGGGTGGGGGACGCGGAGTTTGTTTCTCGTCGTGCCGATCGTTCTGGCGGCGCTGGTCCCGTACTGGGGCGTGCTCGGGTGGATGGCGCATGCGCTGGTGTGGAGCGTTTTCTTTTTTTGTTTGTGCCGGTCAGTGGGCGCGGCGGCGTTTAATCCGTGGATCTATGCGATCGTGCCGGAGCGGGCGCGCGGGCGGTATTTTGCCAACGATCAATTCGTGTCGAGTATCGCGAGTGTGGCGACGCTGCTGGTGTGCGCGGGATTGTTTGCGTTGCTGCCGGTGTTCAACGCGCTGCTGGTGCAGTACGCGATCGCGTTGACGGGATCGACGTTGAGTTTCTTCGCGTTGAAGAAATTGCCGGATGGGCCGAAGCCGGTGGCGATCAGTGTGGGATCGGTCGTGAGGAGCACCCCGCGGCATATTTTCGCGCCGGGGATTTTTCGGACGTATCTGTGGATCGTCGTCGCGTACTCCGTGATCTCGATGCCAATCCCCGCGTTCGTGGCGTACTATCTAAAGGCCGTGCCGAAATTTTCGCTGTGGGCGATCATCGGGTTCGAAGTAGCGCGGTATCTGGGCGTGTTTCTCGCGGCGGGTGCGATCCGCGGACGTATCGACCGGACGGGTGCGAAGCCGTTTTTGCTGTTGTCGCTCGGGCTCTATGTGGCGGTGGGAACGTTCTGGTGGGTTTTCCTGCGGAGCGGATTTGGCGGCGTGACGGGAATCGTCGTGGCGTATGCGTTGTTGGGCATGGGCGCGGCGGGTTGGACGATCGCGAATCTGGGTTATCTGCCAAAAATCGTGCCAGAGGGAGAGCGTCCGCTGATGGTGTCGATCCACGGGGCGGTGACGTCATGCTTGGGTGGATGCGCGCCGATCGCGTGGGGCTGGTTTCTGAAAACGCCGGAGGCGGCGGGGATGGGCGGGATCGATGTGGCCGTGTTTGGGTGGTTCTTCGTGAGCGTGGTCGTGAGCGCGGCGGTTTTGATCCTGCTCGTGGCGCGGCTACCGGAAAACACGGACGTGAAAACGGAGCCGCTTTCGATCGGCAGCGCGGTGCTGCGGCCGTTGCGGGCGATGTCGTATCTGGTGAGTTTGATCGAGCCGCCGAAGAAGGACGGCGCGAAGGCGAAGACGGAGATGGAAGATCGCGGAGACGCGGAGGAGCGGAAGCGCTGAGGTGGAGCGGGCCGTCCCGGCGCGCTGGATCGGGTGGGGCGCGGAGTGATCGAGTGTTGTGCGCGCGGTTTAAAGCGTAGCGCGGGAGACGGGGAACAACGCGCCGGGACGGCGCGTTCCACCTCGGAGATTATTCGGCGATCCAGCCGTGGAGGCGGAGCCAGGCTTCGAGGAGCTTGGGCCAGTCGGAGGTGGGGCCGTTACCCGCTCGCATGCCAACGCCGTGTCCGCCCTTCTCGAATACGTGGAGTTCGGCGGGGACTTTGTTGCGCTTGAGCGCGGCGTAGAAAGCGAGGGCGTTTTCGACGTGGACGGCGCCGTCTTCGGTCGTGTGGAAAATGAAGGTGGGCGGAGTCGTGGGGGTGACTTGGTTTTCGGTGGACCAGCGGGCGATGAGTTCGGGCGAAGGGTTTTCGCCGAGGAGAGATTTGCGCGAGCCGGCGTGGGTGTTGGGGGCGGTCATCGTGATCACCGGGTAACAGAGAATGGCGAAGTCGGGGCGGGCGCTGAGGGCGTCGAGCGCGTCGCCGGTTTTGCCTTCGGGGGCGTCGAAGAGCGTGGCGGCGGAGGCGGAGAGGTGGCCGCCGGCGGAGGAGCCCATGATGCCGATGCGGTCGGGCTTCACGCCAAACTCGGCGGCGCGGGAGCGGATGATGCGGATGGAGCGCAGGGCGTCTTGAAGCGGGGCGGGCTGGCCGTATTCGACCATCCGGTACTTGAGAACAAATGCAGTGATGCCGCGGGCGTTGAGCCAGGCGGCGTACTCGGTGCCTTCTTTGTCCATCGCTAGTCGGACGTAGCCGCCGCCGGGGCAGACGATGACGGCGGTGCCATTGGCTTTGTCGGAGGGCGCGGGGTAAACGGTGAGCGATGGGTGGTGGATGTTGGAGGTACGGTTCTCGGCGGATTTCTCCTCGGTGGCGTCGGAGCGGAGATTGGGCACGCCTTCGGGCCAGAGGGGAATGATGGTGGGTTCGGCTGCGGACATGAGAGCGGTGAAATAGACTGAACAGAAGGTCGCCAAGAGCGCAGAGATGCGGAAGGGGACGAAGAGACCTGAGTGGGCGAGGGCGGAGGGGGATTTCATGATGGTTGGTAAATGAGGCAGTCGACGGGGCGCGTGCGAGCACGCTGGCCTACGGGGAGGATGTGCCGATTTCGTGGACGGAGTCGAAAACAAGGACGGGGCGGTTTTCGGTGCGAGAAGCGCTGAGGTCGATGGTGAAGGTGGCTTCCCAGTCGTTGAGCGACTCGGGGTCCGCGAGGACTTGGGCGACGGGCCAGACGGAGCGGGCGTTGAGCGGGGTGTCGTCGAGGGATTCGAAGTGGGTGTGTTTCGCGGAGCGGCCTTCGGGGTCGAGGCGGAAGCGGGTGCGGGCGTCGAAGTAGGGAGCGAAGGCGTCTTCTAGTTTGCGGGCGGCGGCTTTGCGGGCGGGGTCGTCGGGATCGTCGCTGAGTCCGGAAGAGGCGAGGCGGTCGAGGGCGGCGTCCCAGGAGCGGGCGGCGACGTCTTGGAGGAAGCCGAGGATGGCGGTGCGGACGAGGCGTTGAAACGCGGATACGTCGCGGGTGATGTCGAAGTTGGAGGGGCGCGCGGGTTTGTCGGCGGCGAGTTCTGCGGCGACGAAGTCGGGGTTGCGCATGCGTTCCCATTCTTCGAGGAGGCTGGAGTCGATGCCGCGGATGAGTTCGCGGAAGTAGAGTTCCATTTCGACGACCTCCTCGGACTTGGCGTCGTCGGGGACGGTTTGAGAGAGAACTTTCCAGACTTGGGAGAGATGGCGGAGGAGAAGTCCCTCGGAGCGTTGGAGGCCGTACTCGCGGATGTAGTCGGCGAAGGACATGTAGCGCTCGTACATCTCGCGGGCGATGGACTTGGGGCGGACGTTTTCCTGGCCGACCCA
>CAMLSH010000317.1 GCA_946482625.1 uncultured Opitutaceae bacterium | reverse complement strand
GTCGCTACGCTCCAACGCGGCTACGACGGAACCGCGTGAGGTTCTAATTCGTCTCGAAGCGGCTGCGCTCGGTTTTGAGCTGCTGGCGGGCGAGGTTGAGGCGGGCGCCGAGGAGGTGACGGTTTTCTTCGCCCTTGGCGGCGAGGTCTGCCTCCAGTTCTTCGATACGTTTTTCGTAGGCGGAGATGCGTTGCTGCAACGGGGTGTGGAGGCGTTCCAGGCGTTGCTCGAGTTCGCGCATCTCGGCTTCGGCTTTCTGTTGCACGGAGAGGAGCTCGGCGCGTTGGCGGAACAAGGTGTGGACGATTTTTTCTTTCATCCAGGCGAGCACGCCGGTGCGGATGGCCTCTTGGGCGCGTTCGGCCTTGGCCTCGGCGAGGATCGCACGGCCCTGCCAGGCGGTGCTGTCGCCTGAAGCGGGATCGTTCGCGAGCGACTGGCCGGCGAGCACGGGAACCAGTGTAGTGGTGGGGCGGGCACGGAGCCGCCAAAGGATGCCGAGGAGCGCGAGGAAGACGGCGCCGAGGGCGACGGCGATCCAAGGAGTGGGATTTTGCGCGGGGGGTGGAGCAACCGCGGACTGCTGTTGTTTTTGTTCGAGCTGGGTTTGCAGGGCGCCGATCAAACTTTTCTCGCGCATGGCGGAGAGCGCGCTGAGTGCTTTCCGATCGATGACCTGGCCTTTGCGGACGATGATCTGCGCGGCGTCGTAGGTGTCGTTGGCGGTGACGCCGTCCATCCGGCGGGCGCGCAGGATCTCGGTTGCGGCGGGATCGGGCTGGGCGTTGGGACGGACGAAGGAGGCGGCGAAACGGCCGAGGGATTGTTGGCCGCCGGGGAAGCTCGTTTCCACGAGGCGACGGGCGCGCCAGAGGCTGGCGATTTTGCCCGAGGAGATCGTGGGGCCCGGACTCTCCAGATCGCGGATGCCGGGCGGCATGTTGAGGTTGTTCACCGCGACGAGTTGCACGGTTTGATTATTGGGGAGGGGGCCGCTTTTGGCGTCCACGATGATCTGGGTCATCGCCTCGCGCACGGGTTGGACGAGCGTTTTGACGAAGGGCTCGTCGCTTTCGCCGCGCAGCCAAAGCGGTGCAAGCGAGTCGAAGGGGAAATCTTTGGGAGCCTCGCGGGCGGCGTCGGCGACGGCGCGGGTAAAGGCGGGCGAACCGAGGTCGGCTTCGACAGGGGCGCGTCCGAGCAACTCGGCTTGAAAGCGATCGAGGAAGTTTTTTCGAGCCATCGCGACGGCGATCCGGAGGGCGGTCTCGGCTTCGTCGGCCGCTTTGGGTTGGTGGCGGACGATGAAAGGAATCTGTTTCGCGACGCTTTGTTTGAGCGCCTCGGTGGCCTCGGGGTTGACGACCAACAGCGGGACGGGGGTGGCGACGTCCTGGGCGGCGATGTCGCCGAGCCGATAATCCGGCAGGGCCGCGTATGCGCATGGCAATGACAGCAGAAAGATCGTGGTGATCAGAATGGCTGCGGGGCGTGCGCGAGTCGTGGCCATGAGAATTTTCGCCGGGCGAAGAGGTGCCGGGCGGCGAGAAGACGCGCCCGGTTGACCCAGCGAATGTGTGCGAGTGAGTTTCCGGCGGGCAAGCGTTTATCCCTGCCGGACCGGACTTTCCGCGCCCACGGCGTGTTGGCGGAGGCCGTCGGGAAGGCGCGCGCTTATTTGCCGACGAGGGTTTTGAAACCGCCGTAGAGCATGCGGGCGCAGTCGAAGGGCATTTTTTTCGGATCGAGATCCGGCGGGCAGAGGCGCGGGTCTTTCATGACCTTGGCGTTGATGCGATCGCGGTCTTTCTTGGATTTGTACGTGATGTAAGCGAAGACCACGGTTTCGCTGGGTTTGGATTGGATGCCCTTCGGGAAGGTGAGAGCGAAATCGCCTTTCGAATCGTCGAGGACGCACTCGCGGTATTCGAGCGCGCCATGTTCGAGCCAGACCTTCTCTGCGGTCTTTGCCATCTTCTGGTAGGCGGGAATGCTTTTTTTCGGAACGGGGAGGACGAAACCATCGACGTATTTAGGCATGGGAATTTTCTTTCGCGTTGCGGTTGATGTTTGGGGGGGGCGGCACGAATCGGACGAGGCCGGTGCGATGCGGCTACTGTTTCAACGAACGAAGAGGCCGCGTAAGGACAAGCGGCACGGCTTTTATCTGGACGGGGCGAAATGCGGTCCCGGTCACCGCGGGCGACGATCTCCGGCGGGCGGGATGCGGCCCTTGGCTCAGTGGGTGGCGGCGGTCTGCTTCGCGGCGTCGTCGATCTGTCGCTGGTAGATTATTCTCAGCTGAGTGAAGATCTGGGCGTTTCGTTCGAGGCGATTGGAGACCTGCGGCATGGTGGCATCGCGAAACAAGCCGCCGAGGATGCTGGCGGCGTATTCGGATTCCTCGCGGCGCGCGAAGAGGAGAATCCATTTAGTGGGAAGGCGGTCGGGGCGATAGACCGCGACGCCGTTGGCGGCGAAGAGGTAGGGCGTGGGGAGACTGGAGATCTCCACGCTGTCGAGGGACTGGATGGCGGCGGCTTCGAAGTAGGCTTCGAGAAACGTGAGCATACCGAGGAGGCGTTGTTGAAGTTCTTCCTCGGTGTGTTCGGCCCGGGCGGGAACGCGCCAGGCGTTCATGGCGGGCGAGTAGATATCGCGGTCGGCGTAGTCGAAATCGTCCGACGTCAGGGTATACGTGACGGCTGTGTTGCCGACGTCGGTTTTGAAAACGAGCGTGCCGGGGAGAGACCGGGAGACGCGATATGCCTCGGATTTTCCTTCGCCGTATTGGAGCCGCACGGACGATTGCGCGGGGTCAAAGCTCCAGTCACCGATGAGCATCTCGCCGTTGCGCGAGGCGGTGGCGCGGCCGTCCGGATAAAAGCGGAAGAAGCCACCTTGGGCCTCGGGGGTTTTCTGCGAGCTGAAGGCGTTGGTTTTTTCGCGTTCGAAACTCACGTCGGCGATCACCCACGGAGTGGCGTGCAAATCGGCGGGGCCGATCTTTCGCGAGCAACCGGTGCCGAGAGCGGTGGCGAAAAGTGCGAAAATAATCAGGACGGACCGAAGTAGGGAATCGGAGGTGAAGCGCATGGACGGGGCGGAAATTGCCGGGGACGAGAGGAGGGCTCAAGCCGGCTTTGGCCGTGGACCTGTGTTGGGAGCGGCGGGGAGTACAGGCGGGTTTGGGATGAAAAATCTCTTTGCGCCGGGCGGGGGATTGGGTGGTCATTGGCGTTCTTTTCCATGGACCGTATCGCCTCCGCTTTTGCCCGTGCCCGCTCTGAAAATCGCGCCGCGTTTGTCGCGTATCTTTGCGCGGGAGATCCGGATTTGGAGACATCGGTGGCAGCGTGTCGCGCGGTGATCGAGGCGGGAACGGATGTGTTGGAGCTTGGGGTGCCGTTCTCTGATCCGCTGGCGGATGGGCTGACGAATCAACTGGCGGCGCAGCGTGCGCTCGCGAGCGGGATGACGGGCGCGAAGGTTTTTGAACTGGTGCGCCGCATCCGTGAGTTCAGCCAGGTGCCATTGGTTTTTTATACGTACTACAATCTGATTTTTGCCAATGGCGTGGACGCGTACGTGAAGGCGGCGAAGGCGGCGGGCGTTGATGGCATTCTCACGCTCGATCTGCCGCCGGAAGAGGCGGGCGAAGTCGCGGCGGCGTGCGCGAAGCACGGTGTGAAGACGGTGTTCATCGTAGCGCCGACGACGCCAGAAGCGCGCATGGAAATCATCGGCAAGGCGGCGACGGGTTTCATTTACTATGTGTCGCGCGAAGGCGTGACAGGTGTGCGGAACGAAGTCGCGTCGAACGTGCCCGAGGCGGTGGCGAAGATCAAAGCGCACACGGCGCTGCCGGTGGTGGTGGGTTTCGGAATCTCGAAACGCGAGCACGTGAAGGAGATCGCGGCGTATGCGGACGGCGTGGTCGTCGGCAGCGCGCTGGTGAATTGTATCCGCGACAACCTGATGCAGCGGGAGAAAATCGCGCCCGCGCTCAAAGGGCGCGCGGGGGAATTGGTGGCGGGATTAGGGCGCTGAGGGAACGAGGCGGGTTCTCGGCGGACAAAGGGCGCGATGAAGAAAGTGCTTTTGATCGACGACGACCGGCTGCAGCACCGGCTGGTGCAGGCGCACTTCGAGCGGTTCGGTCCGGGCAAATATGCGCTGGACTGGGCGCAGACGTATTCGGACGGCTTGGACAAGTTGCTGTTCGGGGATTACGCGGCTTGTCTGTTGGATTTTCAGCTGGGCGAGCTCGACGGGCTGACGTTGATCCGCGAAGCGGTGGAGAAGGGATGTCGCGTGCCGATTATTTTTCTCACGGCGGAGACGAGCGAAGGTGTAGACATCCAGGCGATGAATGCGGGGGCGCTCGATTATCTCGTCAAAGGAGAGATCAACACGCGTTCGCTGGAGCGGTCGCTGCGCTATGCGCTCAAGCTGGGCGAAACGTTGGAGCAACTGCACCGCCTGGCGACACGCGATGAGTTGACGGGGCTGCTCAACCGCCGGGAGTTCGACCGCATCCTTGGGGAGGAGGAGGAGCGAGCGCGGCGTTTTGGTCGCTCGCTGGGGTTGGTGATGCTGGATCTGGATCGCTTCAAGAGCGTGAACGACACCTACGGGCACCCGGCGGGCGATGCGGTGATCCGGGAGGCGGCAGCGCGTCTTAAGGCGAGTATCCGGACAGTGGATCGCGTGGCGCGGTATGGCGGCGAAGAGTTTGCGGTGATGCTGGCCGAGGTGGATGCGCGGGTGACGCACGAGGCGGCGAAGCGGATTGTGGGCGCGATGGCGGCGAAGCCGGTGGTGTTGCCGGATGGACGGGAGCTAGCGGTGACATTGAGCGCAGGCTCGGCGTGTTTTCCGAAGGATGCCGATGGGGTGAAGCGGCT
>CAMLSH010000316.1 GCA_946482625.1 uncultured Opitutaceae bacterium | reverse complement strand
ATGAACAGCCGCTGGCTCGCTCAGGGGTGGGCGAGTCGGCGAGCTATTCGCCGGTCATCAAGCAAGTGGCTCCGAGTGTGGTGAGCGTGAATGTAACCGCTCGTGGAAAAGAAGTCTCCATGGATGAGCTCCCTCCATTTTTCAGCGATCCCCGTTTCCGCCAGTTTTTCGGAGCGCCGTATGGTTTTGACGGCGATCAGGGCGATCAGCGCCGTGGCGGACGTCAGCTCCCGCGCCGTCCGGATCAGCAAGGGTTGGGCTCGGGCGTGGTGGTCAGCGCCGATGGCTATATTCTCACGAACAATCACGTCGTGAACGGCGCGGACGAAATCAAAGTTTCCTTTAACGACGGTCGGGAGCTCACGGCGAAAGTCGTGGGCACCGATCCGAAATCAGATTTGGCTGTCATCAAGGTCGACGCGAAAGATCTGACGTTTGTGACCTTCACCGACAGCGACAAAATTGAGGTCGGCGACAAAGTGCTGGCTATCGGCAATCCGTTTGGTCTCAGCCACACGGTGACGAGCGGCATGGTGAGCGCGCTCGGTCGCACGATGAACATGGGGCTCGATTACGAAGATTTTATTCAGACAGACGCAGCCATCAATCCGGGCAACTCCGGCGGTGCGCTTATCGACGTGAAGGGCCGTCTCATCGGCATCAATACGGCGATCTACAGCCGATCGGGCGGGTTTCAGGGGATCGGTTTTGCGATCCCGGCGAACTTGGCGCGCTCGGTGATGGAGCAACTCGTGAGCAACGGCAAAGTGGTGCGCGGTTATCTCGGCGTTTCGATGCAGCCGATCACCGACGAGCTGGCCGAACAATTTTCTCTCAAGAACAAAGACGGTGTGATCGTGGCTGAGGTCGTTCCGGGCAGCCCGGCGGCCAAGGCCGGGCTCGAGCCGGGCGATGTGATCACGAAGTTTAACGGCAAGGACGTGAAAGATGGCCGCTCGTTAAAGTTCACGGTCGCAGGTGTCGCGCCGGGAACGACGGTTGCGGTCGAGGTGCTTCGTCAAAACAAGACCGAGAAGATCGATCTCAAAGTCGGCGAGCAGCCGAAGGATATGTCGGTCGCTCGCAACAGCGCCGGCCGCAGTGGCAACGAAAGCACGCTCAACGGTGTGGGCGTGGCGGATCTTGAGCCGGCGGCTCGCCGCGAGTTTGGAATTTCTTCCCGGATACAAGGCGCGTTGGTGACTGAGGTCGATCCGACGTCGGCCGCGGCCGCGGCGGGTTTGCAGCCGGGCGATGTGATCCAGGAAATCAATCGCGAGCCCGTGCGTTCCGCTGAGGATGCGGTTAAACTAACCGAGAAAGCGGAGTCGAAAAAGACTTTGCTCCGCGTGTGGAACCGACAGGGCACGCGCTTTGTCGTGGTAGATGAAACCGAAACCGAATCGCCCTGAAAAATTTCCGGCGTCCTGTGATGCAAGAAAGCAGGTAGCTGTGTTGAAGTGATGGCCGCCCCGGATCCCGCAAGTGGTCCGGGGCGTTTTTTTAAATGACGAACGCCGGTTCGATTGTGGTGAAGGCTTCCGAGGTAGGGCGGGTTACCCTTAACCGGCAGTTTCAAGCTGAGTTTGTGATGCGTCGTGAAAACGCGGGCGACATCGCTCCGGCGCGTTAGGGATAACGCGCTCTACCTTTCGAACCAACGCGCCGGGACGGCGCGTTCCACCTTAGCTCTTTCCTTCGGTGAACCCATCCAATCAAAGTGCCTCCGTGCGCATTCTCGTAGTCGAAGACGACGCCAAGATAGCCTCCTTCGTGGTCAAGGGCCTGAAGCAGGAGGGCTACGCCGTGGATCACGCGCCCGATGGCGACACCGGGCTCTCCCTCACGAATACCACGCCCTATGACGCGGCAATCGTGGACGTGATGTTGCCGGGGCTCGATGGACTCAGTCTCGTGAAACGGCTACGCGCGAATCATGCGCAGATGCCGGTACTTTTTCTCAGCGCCCGTTCGAGCGTGGAAGATCGCGTGAAGGGTTTGCAGGCGGGTGGGGACGATTACCTGACGAAGCCTTTTGCATTCGCCGAGCTCACGGCGCGTTTGCAGGCGCTGATCCGGCGCTCGACGCGCACGCCCGAGGCGACGCGTCTCAGCGTGAATGGCGTGGAAATGGATCTCGTGGCGCGAACCGTGACTGTCGCGGGCGAACCCGTGGAGTTGCAGCCGCGGGAGTTTTCCCTGCTGGAATATCTGCTGCGGCATCCGGGGCGACCTGTGACGAAGACGATGATCCTCGAGCACGTGTGGGACTACAGTTTCGATCCGCAGACGAACGTCGTGGATGTTTTGATGCACCGGCTGCGGGCGAAGATCGATCCCGACAAAAGCCGCATCGAGACCGTGCGCGGGGTCGGATATGTTTTTAAGCGCGGTACATGACGACGTTTTCCAGTCTACGCCGTTCGGTCGCGGTGCGCTTGAGCGTGTGGTTCGCGGTGTTGTTTGCCGTGGGCTTCAGCGCGATGTTCGGGCTGCTGTACTGGTTGCTCGGCCGCCAGCTTGAGGAGCGCGAGCACGAGGCGCTGCAACTGCGGCTTCAGCAGTATTCGGATGTCTATAGCGCGCGCGGGTTGCGCGGATTGCAGGAGCGGGTTTTCGAGGACAGCCGCGCGCCGTATGTGCGATCGTTGTTCATCCGTTTGATCTCTTCACGCGGCGTGGTTTGGGCGAGCGTGCCACCGGACTGGATCGAGCAGGACGAGAAAAAAGTAACCGTCCCGGACGGCTGGGGCGGGTGGACGGAGAAGAGCATGATCACGCTGCGCGTGCCGCTCGATGAGCAGGAGGATCTGGCGGTTTTGAATACGGTGCTGCCGGACGGATTGCTGCTCCAGGTCGCGCGGAGTACGGACAATCGCACGGCGTTGCTGGAGCCGCTGCGGCGAGTATTCGTCTGGGTGGCGGCGGCGGTGGTGTTGGTGGGCTTTGCCGGTGGTGTGATCGCGGCGAGGCGAGCGACAAAGCCGTTGCGGAACGTGATCGAGACTGCGCGGCGGATCATCACGACAGGCGCCCTTGATGCGCGGGTGCCGGAGCCGTCCCGCGACGACGATATCGCGGAGTTGATTCGGCAGTTTAACACGGTGCTCGATAAGAACGCGGGCTTGCTGAAGGCGATGCGCGAAGCGCTCGACAACGTCGCGCACGATCTCCGCACGCCGCTCACGGGCATGCGCGGCGCGGCGGAGCTGGCGCTCGCGCAGGAGGATATTGACGCGAAGAACGAAGCGCTGGCGGATTGCGTGGAGCGTTCGGACGAAGTGTTGCGGCTGTTGCGGGCGTTGATGGAAATTTCCGAAGCCGAGGCCGGGATGTTGAAGTTGGAAAAGACGAGCTGCGATCTGGGCCGTCTGGCACTCAACGCGGGCGGGCTTTACGACGAGATCGCGGCGGCGAAGCAGATTTCGTTGCGCATCGAAACGGCCGATACGCCGGTGCAGGCGGATGCGACGCGGCTGCGGCAGGCGGTGGCGAACCTCATCGACAACGCGATCAAGTACACGCCGGAGGGCGGGCGCGTTACCGTTACGACTGAACGGCGCGAGCATGAGGCGGTCTTAATCGTGAGCGACTCGGGGCCGGGTGTGCCTGAAGCGGAGCAGACGCGGATTTGGGAGCGACTTTACCGGGGCGATCAGAGTCGTTCGCAGAGCGGGCTCGGCCTGGGGCTGAGTCTGGTGCGCGCGATTGTCGAAGCGCATGGCGGACGGGTCGGCGTGCGCAATGCGCCGGAGGGCGGCGCGGTGTTCGAGGTAGCCCTGCCGCTGGAGTGAGCGGTGTTGGGGGCTGCGGGTTTGAGCGTAGCCGCGGTGTTAACGCGTGGGCGGCTTTTCTCGGGCGCAACGGCCACGCTCTTGCGAGCGCGGCTACGACGGAGGTGGAGTGGCCACGCCCAAAGGGGCGCGGCTACGGGAGCGCGGCGGGAGTCGGAGCGGCGCGTTAGAGATAACGCGCCCTACCTTCGATCAGCGCACGGTGCGGAGTTGGACGCTGTCGACGAGTCTGTCGTTGGAGACGATGTCGGTGACGACGATGAGTTTGTCGCCAGGATGCACGCGACCGGTGCGCTGGAGTTCCAGAACGGCATGGCTGATCGTCTCGTCGGGATCGGAGGCGAAGGGCAGGAGATAACCTTCGACGGCGCGCAGGATGCGAAGCTGGCGGAGGATTTCGACGGAGGGAGTGAACGCGAAGATCGGGGCGCGCGGTGGGCGGAGGGCGGCGAGGCCGCGGGCCATGAAGCCGAGGCGGGTGAAGGTGAGGATGTGCGAGTTGGGAATCTCGTTGGCCATCACGACGGCCGAGCGGAGGACCTTCATCTTTTCCTGCGTGAAGACGGCGGGCTCTTCGTATTGGCCGGAGATCTCGTGCTCGATGCGGCGGGCGATTTTATCGAGGATGTTGACGCACTCGACCGGGTATTTGCCGACGGTGGTTTCGCCGGAGAGCATCACGCAGTCGGCTTGTTCGAGGACGGCGTTGGCGACGTCGGTGATCTCGGCGCGGGTGGGCATCGGCGAGTAGATCATCGATTCGAGCATGTGCGTGGCGATGATCACGGATTTGCCGTGCGTGAGGCAGGCGTGGACGGCGGCGCGCTGGATGATGGGGAGTTCTTCGAAAGGGCACTCGATGCCGAGGTCGCCGCGAGCGACCATGAGGGAGTCGGTGATCTTCACGATCTCTTCGAGATTTTCGATGGCGGACTGGTCTTCGATTTTGGCGATGATCTGGGCCTTGGAGTGATTCGCGGTGAGAAATTCGCGGAGGCCTTCGATGTCCTTGGCTTCGCGGACGAAGGAGAGGGCGACGAAATCGATGCCTTCCTCGATGCCGACGAGGGTGTCGGCGCGGTCTTTTTCGGTGAACGACGGGAGGTTCACTTTGACGCCGGGGAG
>CAMLSH010000315.1 GCA_946482625.1 uncultured Opitutaceae bacterium | reverse complement strand
TGACGGTGCGGACCCAGTCGTGTTTCGCGTGCGCCATGTTGAGGCGGGCGATGTCCCCGCCGGCGAGAATGACTTTCTCGAGCATCTCTTCGCTCTCGGTCGCTGGGCCGAGGGTGAAAACGATCTTGGTGCGACGGTGCGGGACGGCGTTTGCGTTCATAGGCACCAGAAGTGGTGCGCGAATCAAACAGCCTGGGCAAGCTCGCGCGCGTCATCCGGTTCGCGGAAGCGATGCGAAAAATTCACGCGAAGTCGTGCAAGGGCGTGCTCATGCCGGGCTCGACGACGGAGAGCAGGCAACCGGCGGCGAGCGTGGCGCCGTCGAAGGCGCGGCGGACGGCGTCGGGGCTGTTACAGTCGCGGCTGAGATGCGTGAGAAAAATGTGGCGCCAGCTCGGGCTCGCGACCGCTTCGAGAAGCGCGCGTGTGCTCTGGTTGGAGAGATGGCCGTGACGGCCGCCGATGCGCTGCTTGAGCGACCACGGGCGTTTCGTGTCGTTCTTGAGGAGCTCGGAGCAGTGGTTGGCCTCGACGACGAGGATGTCCACTTCCCGAATACGTTCGTGAATGTGTTGGGGGCAATGGCCGAGGTCGGTGAGCCAGGCGAGACGGCGGCGCGGAGTGAAAAGATCGCCGTCGGCGCCGGTGGCGAAGAGGAAACCGACGGGGTCCTGCGCATCGTGCGGCACGGAGAAGCTCTCGATCTCCAGATCGCAAAAGCGGAAGCGCGCGCCGGTCTGGAAGACCTGCCAGTCGGGGCGGAAATCGAGTTTGTCCTGAATCGCGCGCGACGTGGCGGCGTTGGCGAAGACTTTGATGCGCGGGTGGCGGTTGAGGCCGGAGATGATCGCGGCGTGATCGCCGTGTTCGTGGGTGATGAAGATGGCGTCGATGCGATCGAGGCTCTCGCCGACGGAGGCGAGGAGCTGGGAGGTTTTTCGCACCGAGAAGCCGGCATCGACAAGCACGCGCGCTCCGGCGGATTGCAGCAGGGCGCAATTGCCCGAACTGCCGCTGCCGAGAATGCTGAACTTCATGCTCATTCGATCCCTCGTGTGGAAGCACTGCGGGGGCGGCATGGCAAGACGGCGCTCGAAGGGAATTTGACCCGCGTGGGCGAGTCGCTTTTGTTGCGCGGTTTATGCCGGACAAAAAACGCCCGAAACCTTTGCCGAAGACTGCCGCCGTTCGCCCGCAAAAGGGCGTGGTGACGATCACGCGGCAGGTGCATTTCAACTCTGCGCACCGGCTGTATAATCCGACGAAGAGCCAGGCGTGGAACGTGGAGCAGTACGGACTTTGCACGAATCCGCACTGGCATGGGCACAACTACGTGCTGGAAGTCTCGCTACGCGGTCAGCCCGATCCCGACACCGGCTGCATCATGGACTTGGGCGATCTGAAGGAGCTCTTGCACAAGGTGATCGTGGACAAGTGCGATCATCACAACCTGAACGACGAAGTGGATTTTCTCCGCGGGATCATTCCATCGACCGAGAATCTCGTGATCGCGTTCTGGAATGAACTCGCGCCGCACATCAAAACGGGTCGTCTGCACTGCGTGAAACTTTTCGAAACGCCCCGTAATTTCGCCGAATACCACGGCCCGGACGCCTTCTGAGCGCCGCCGCCGGTTTTCAATAACCGGTGGTGTGAGGCTCGCGCGGTTATCGTCCCCCCGCGCACCAAACGAAAAACGAACCATGAAAAAGAAATCCATGTACCTGCATCGCTCCGCCGACGGCACACCGCCGAAAATCGCGCGGACGTTCGATGCAAAATTCAAAGCTACGGCCGCGTATCGCTCGACGCTGCCCGACATGATGGAGGCGGCGCAGGACTCGATTCAGGGAGCCAACGTGCCGATCCAGCAGGTAGGCGTTCACAATTTCCGTCTGCCGCTGAAATTTCGCACGAAGGCAAAAGAGGTGATCACGCTCGAAGCGAGTGTGACGGGCACGGTGTCGCTCGAGGCCGAGTTGAAAGGCATCAACATGAGCCGGATCGTGCGCTCGTTCTATGAGCACAAAGACGACGTGTTCACGGGCGAGTGGATGGGTAAGATCCTGCGCGCTTACCTCAAGAAAGTGGAGAGCAAGGACGCGCGGCTGAAGATCCGGTTTTCTTATCCGATGCTGCGGCCGAGTCTGCGCAGCGGACTGGACGGATATCAGTTCTACAATGTCGCATTCGAAGGCGTGATGACACGCACGGGTGAGTACCGGCGGTTTATCCATTTCGATTTCGTCTACTCGTCGGCGTGCCCGTGCTCGGCGGAGTTGTCGGAACATGCGCGCGATCAACGCGGCGCGTACACCGTGCCGCATTCACAACGCAGCAAGGCGCGCGTCGTCGTGGAAGAGGCGGCGGGCGCGAAAATCTGGATCGAGGACATCCACGCGCTGTGCGAGCGGGCGTTGAAAACCGAGACGCAGGTGATGGTGAAGCGCGAGGACGAGCAGGCCTTCGCGGAGCTCAACGGCGCGCACCTGAAGTTCGTCGAGGACGCGGCGCGGTTGCTCTACGGAGAATTTAACCGCGAGAAACGCGTGAAGGACTTTCTCATCGCGTGTTCGCATCTGGAGTCGCTGCATTCGCACGACGCGGTGAGCGTGATCTGCAAAGGCGTGAAAGGCGGCTTCGTCGCGGACTTCATGGAGTTTGGCTCGCTGGCGTGCTGATTTCGTCCCGAGCCTCGTCGTTCTTATTGGATCGCAAAGACGCAAAGACGCGAAGGTCGGAGCTAAACTGAAGAAATTCTAACATGAGCAAACCTGTCATCTTGATCACCGGTGCGTCGCAGGGAATCGGCGCGGCTATCGCGAAGGTTTTTGCGAAAGAGCTGCCGGGGTGCCGGCTGGCGTTGGTGGCGCGGTCGGAGAAAAATCTCCGCACGGTTGCGGCGCATGCGCTGAAACTCGGAGCGGGCGCGGCGGAGATTTTCCCCGCCGATGTGACGAGCGAAGACGACGTGGCGGCGGTCGCGGCAGCGGTGAAGAAGCGGTTCGGTGTGGTCGATGTGCTCATCAATAACGCGGGTGTTTTCCGCGCGGCGCCGTTTGCGGAGACGAGCGTGAAAGATTTCGATGAGATCGTGGCGGCGAATCTGCGCAGCGTGTTTTTGATGTCGCGCGCGTTCGTGCCGGCGATGGCGAAGCGGGGGCGCGGCGATGTGTTTAACATGAGCTCGATCGCTGGCCTCGGCGCGTACCCGAATAGCGCGGCTTACTGCGCGGCGAAATTTGGCGTGACGGGGCTTAGCAAGGTGATGCGCGAGGAGTTGCGCGAGAAGGGCGTGCGCGTGTGTTGCGTGCATCCGGGCGCGACTTGGTCGCCGTCGTGGTCCAAGAGCGGTGTGAAGGAGGGGCGCATCATGCCAGCGGCGGACGTGGCGCGGGCGTTTTTCGATGTTTACCGGCTGGGCCGGCGGACGGTGGTGGAGGAAATCGTGCTGCGGCCGCAATTGGGCGATCTGTGAGGCGTAGGGGAGCGAGGGTCGAAAATGGCGATGGCGGCGGGACATTTCTTGCAGGCTGCAAGAACCCGATTTTTGGGCTCATGCCATATGCACGGAGCGGGGGTGGGGTGAATCCTTCAGCGTTTACGTAAGCCGTTGTTGGACTAATGCGGAAGCTCGGTTTGAAAGCGTTGGCACACGCGTGGCTTTCTAGGGGTACGCATATGAATACCGCCAACGCCATCGGATTTTTTATTCTCGGAGCCTTCATGCAGGTCATCCCGCTGGTAAGTGGTGCCAGTTATGGTGCTGCCGACTCACAAACGCTTTGGTTGCAGTTCATGAGTCTGATCACGGGATCGATCGGTGCGGGTTATCTGCTGCGCCTAGCTGCGCAGGAAGTGTCGGTCATCGCGGCACGTGTGGCGTTGCGCCGCGCCGAGGCTCGCGAACAGCGGCCGCAGACCGCGCGCCAAGGGCTTTCGTTGGGCGTGCGTGTGCGTGCCACGTTCTGAATCGACGGGTCGCCGCCGATCCGCCGGCTGAGTATATCGTCAGTCGGCGCCGAGCTGGCGTTTTAAGTAACGGCTCATCTCTTCCAGAATAGCCGGATCGAGAGGGACTTTGTGGCCGCGGGCTTCGCGTTCCATCATGAAGATCGAGTCGTTGCCCAGTTCCGCCAGGCGCTTCCGCAAGACTGTCATTTGGTGAAGCGCGTCGGGCGACTCGGTGACGTTGATGGAGAGAAAAATGGGCTGGGTACGCGTGGTCAGGTAGTCGAGAGCGCCGTGACGGCGCCAGTTATCCAAGGCGGTTTCGCGCGGGCCCCAAGCTTGGGCGTAGCGCGGGATCAATCGATCGTCGGGTCGCAGATCGAGATAGGTAAAGCGGCCCGACAAAACAATGGCGCCCTGTACGGCGCTGCTGACCTCCGGATGTTCGCCGTGGCCTTCGAACTCGGCGAGGCCTTCGGTGGTGAGGAGCATGAGCGCCATGCCGCTGCCGCGGGAAAAACCAGCTGGGACGATACGGTCGTTGAGTCCGAGGGCAGTAGCTTCAGCGCGCAACGTGCGGACGGCGGCTTTTATTTTTTGCGCGGACGCGGGCATCGCGTCCATGCCTTTGTACGGCGCAGGGACCGGGTGATCGGCCATGGCGACGGCGAAGCCTTCGGTGGCGAAGCCGTCGAGGAGCGTGTCGCTGCAGATGGCGAGAGAGCCGTTGCTCATGCGATCACGGTTGTCGCAGGAAAATTCCAACACGGTGCCGACGCTGTGCGAGGGGCGGCCGGATGGGTAGATCAGGTCGAGCGCGAGTGGACGGGAGGCGTCGCGGTAATAAAGGACGTCGCGTTTCAGCCGGTGGCCGGCGGGCACGATGAAAACGCGCGTCGAGTCGATGGGTTCGCGGGCGAGCAGGCGGCCCCGGTAAAGGTCGTCGCGGAGTTTCGCGAGGTCGCGGTTGAGGA
>CAMLSH010000314.1 GCA_946482625.1 uncultured Opitutaceae bacterium | reverse complement strand
TCAACGGCAACGCCGGCCAGCCCCCGCTTCCCTTCGGCCTCTCCGTCGCCGACCTTACCGCCAGCGCCCACCTCGTCCAAGGCATCCTCGCCGCCCTCGTCCGCCGCGGCGTTACCGGCCAAGGCGGCCTCGTCGAAGTCAGCCTCCTCGAGTCCATCCTCGATCTCCAATTCGAGCTGACGACCACCTTCCTCAACGACGGCGGCAAAGCCCCGCAGCGCAGCGCCGTCAACAACGGTAACGCGTATCTAGGCGCCCCCTACGGCATCTACGCCACCGCCGACGGCTATCTCGCCCTCGCCATGGGCTCGATCGTCAAGCTCGGCGAACTCCTCGAACTCCCCTCCCTCGCCACCTTCGCCGACCCGCAGACTTGGTTCACGCGTCGCGACGAAATTAAAAAGCTCATCGCCGACCACCTCACCACGCGTCCTACCGCCCACTGGATCTCCCGCCTCGAACCCGCCGACTACTGGTGCGCCGAAGTCCTCTCCTGGGAAAAGCTCTGGCAGACCGACGCCTTCAAAGTCCTCGACTGGGTCCAGGACGTCACCCGCGACGACGGCCCGACACTGCGCACCACCCGCTGCCCCATCACCATCGACGGCCAGCACTTCAAGTCCTCGAAAGGCGCCCCCCGCGTCGGCCAGCACACCCAACAAATCCAAACCGAGTTCTCCCTGTAACCCTTCGCTCCGTCGCGAGACACCTTCCGCCGAAACTCCGATCCTCATCAGCCAGCCCATCGACACAATCCCACCCGCGACACTCTGTGCCCTCCGTGTCCACGCTCTGTGTTCTCTGTGACCCACTCCGACTTCCGAAATTCATAATTTCTAATTCTACATTCTTAATTCCCCTTTCCCCCAAATGACCCCAAACCCACTCCTCGGCACTGCCCTCCACACCGTCGGCGCCGCCTCAGCCGCGCTCTGTTATTCGCCGCAACGCTTCCTCCACAAATGGAGCTGGCAAACCTACTGGCTCATCCAGGCCGCCTTCTGCTGGCTGATTCTTCCCTGGGTCTTCGCGTACTTCTGCATCCCCAACCTCGCCGAAGTCCTCGCCGCCGCTCCGACCGATGCCATGCTCCGCTCCTACCTCTACGGCGCGCTCTACGGCGTCGGCGGCATCGCCTTCGGTGTATCCATCCGGCACATCGGCTTCTCCCTCACCTACGCCATCGCCATCGGCGTTTCCTGCGTCGGCGGCACCTTCATCGGCCCGATCCTCGCCGGACAACTCTCCAGCCTCCTCAATCAAAACGGTTTCACCTTCGTCCTCGTCGGCGTCCTCATCGGCGCCATCGCCATGCTCTTCACCGGCCTCGCCGGCTTCCGCAAAGAACAGGAACTCGGTGCCGGTGACTACACCGTATCCGATTTTAACCCACGCGTCGGCATCCCGATCTGCCTCCTCGCCGGTGTCCTCTCCGCCGTCTACAGCCTCGCCATCACGGCCGGCGAACCGATCACGCAACTCGCCTCCGCCGGCGGCGCCAACCCGTTCGCCTTCACCGCCAACTACCTCTTCTCCAACCCCGGTGCCTTCACCACCACGCTCTTCTACGCCGGCTGGCTCTCATTGAAAAAAGGCACCACCGCCCAACTCCTCCGCACCGACGACGGCGCGCGGCTCCTCCGCAACTACCTCCTCGCCGCGCTCACCGGCCTGCTCTGGTACCTGCAGTTTTTCTTCTACGGCCTCGGCCACGACCGCATGGGCACGCTCGGTTTCTCCAGCTGGGCGATCCACATGATCATCCTGATCCTCCTCAGCTGCGGCTTCGGCGTCGCCATCGGCGAATGGAAAAAATGCCGCCTCTCCACGAAGCGCCTCATCACCTTCGCCGTCGCCCTCCTCGTCATCGCCGTCGCCTTCATCACCTACGGCAACAAAATCGCCACCGACACCCCTCCACCCGCCGCAACCAGCAGCCACTAATCCGCTCCTCCGCTCTCCGCGCCCTCAGTGCGTCTGCGGCTAAAAATTCCGAACTCCGGTCTTCATCTTCGCTCCGACCTCAGCGCCTTCGCGTCTTTGCGATTCAACTAACCACCGCCCACCACTCGCTCCTTATTTCACCCCGCCCCATGCCCTCCAGCCGCCCCACCTTCCGCATCGCCGTCCGCAAATTCGGCCCCTTCGAATCCGCGATTCAGAAGCAGTGGGACTCCTTTTGCCGCGCCACCGGTTGCGCCCTCCGCCTCGAAGCCGAAGCCCTCGATCTTCACCCGCTCCACGACACCCTCTTCGCCCGCCAAGGCCTCAAAAACGGCAACTGGGACGCCGCCTTCGTCGTGACCGACTGGATCGCCGAAGCCCACGCCACCCACGCCCTCCTCGACCTCACGCCCTTCCTCTCCACGCGTCCACCCGACAACTATCCGCACGGCTGGACTGATTCCCTCCTCCGCTTCCAACGCTTCGATCACGCCGTCCTCGCGCTCCCGTATCACGATGGACCCGAGTGCCTCATCTACCGCAAAGACCTCTTCGACGCCGCCGGCCTCGCTCCGCCAAAAACCTGGGACGAATTCCACGCCACCGCCCGCGCCCTCACCAAAACCTCCGCAAACCAGTACGGCACCGTCTTCGCCGCGTATCCAGACGGCCACAACACCGTCTACGACTTCTGCCTCCAGCTCTGGACCCGTGGCGGCGAACTCTTCGACTCCGTCGGACGCCTCCACCTCGCCACCCCGGCCGCCGAAGCCGCCCTCGCCTTTTACCGCGAAATTCTGACCGACTCCTCCGCCGCGCACCCGCGCTCCCGCGAACTCGACTCCGTCCAAAGCGGCTTCGCCTTCGCCCGCGGCGAGGTCGCCATGATGGTCAACTGGTTCGGCTTCGCCGCCATGGGCGAATCGCTCCCCGAGAGTACTGTGAAAGGCAAAATCGCCGTCGCCCCGCTCCCCTCCGCCCCCGGCTGCGCCAGCGCCTCCCTCAACGTCTACTGGACCCTCGGCATCGGCTCCGGCTCGCCGCATCCAAAAATTGCCTACGACTTCCTCCGCCACTGCGCGACCGCCGAAAACGACAAACTCCTCACCCTCGAAGGAGCCATCGGCTGCCGCAAATCCACGTGGCACGACGCCGACGTAAACCGCGTCATCCCCTTCTACCGCGAACTCGAAACCATCCACGCCCACGCCCGCGAACTCCCCCGCCTCGCCCACTGGTCCGAACTCTCCTCTATCATCGACCGCCTCGTGACCGCCGCCGCCGACACCGACGAACCCCTTCGCGACCTCCTCCTCCGCGCCCAACAAGAAGCCAACGCCCTCACCGCCTGATTTTTGAATCGCAAAGACGCTAAGTCGCAAAGCTCCGAGCCAAGAATCCAACTCTATCCCTTCCCTCCGCGCTGTCTCCGTCCGCTACGGTCAAAATTCCGATATCCTATCTTCGCTCCTACCTTAGCGCCTTCGCGTCTTTGCGATTCAACTAACCGTCATTCGCCCTAACCGTGTTCTCTCTCATTAACAAAACCGCCCTCGTCACCGGCGCCGGCTCCGGCATCGGCCAGGCCATCGCTCAAACGCTCGCCGCCGCCGGCGCTCACGTCTGGGTCATCGACCGCGACGCCCCCGCCGGTGAATCCACCGTCGCATCCATCCGCGCTTCCGGACACCGCGCCGATTTCGCGTCACTCGACGTCTCCAGCGAATCCGACGCCCTCGCCCTCGCCTCGCGCCTCCCCGTGATCGACATCCTCGTGAACAACGCGGGCATCGGCCACGTCGGCAACCTCCTCGGCACTACCGCCGCCGACCTCGACCGCCTCCACGCCGTCAACGTCCGCGGTCCCTTCAATCTCTGCAAAGCCTTCGTCCCCGCCATGCTCACGCGTGGCCACGGCTCCGTGATCAACCTGGCCTCCATCGGCGGCATCGTCGCCGTCCGCGACCGCCTCACCTACACGATCACCAAACATGCTGTCGTCGGCCTCACCAAAGCCCTCGCCCTCGACCACTCCCACACCGGCGTCCGCTTCAACGCCATCTGTCCTGGCCGCGTGGAGACACCCTTCGTCAAAGCCCGCATCGCCGAATATCCCGATCCGGAAAAAGCCTACCGAGAAATGTCCGCCACCCAACTTACCGGTCGCATGGCAAAGCCCGAAGAAATCGCCGCCGCAGCGTTGTACCTCGCGAGCGACGAAGCCGCCATGGTCACCGGCAGTTGCCACCTCATCGACGGCGGCTGGAGCGCCGGAAAATAGACTACGATCTTTCGATCCGTTACACAGAGATCACAGAGTTAAAACACACCGGGAGTGATCCCACTCCAAGTCGTAGATTCATCCGTCCCATCGATCCCATTTCGACAAAACACTATCAGCCAGTCACCACCCGCACACCCACGAGCCTCTCCCTCTCTGTGCTCCTTCGTGCGCTCTGTGTAACCCATCCGAACTCCGACTTTCAAAAATCTAACCACCAAATTCCCACATGAAACTCATCCGTTACCAAGACGCCTCCGGCTCCACCCATCACGCCGCCGAGCAACCCGACGGCACCGCCCTCCGTATCGCCGGTGACATCTACGGTACCCACCAGATCACTACCGAACCCGCCCAAATCGCCAAACTCCTTTCTCCGATAGCCCCCGCCCAGATCCTCTGCATCGGACTCAACTACCGCCAGCACGCCGCCGAAACCAACGCCAAAGTCCCCGAGCGCCCCATCCTCTTCGTCAAAGGCATCAACACGCTCCAACACCCCGGCGACCCGATCCTCATTCCCACGCACCTCGCCTCCAACGAAGTCGACTACGAGTGCGAACTCGCCGTCGTCATCGGCAAAGCCGCCAAGAACGTTTCTCGCGCGAACGCCCTCGACTACGTCCTCGGCTACACCTGCTGCAACGACGTCTCCGCTCGCGATCACCAGATCAAACTCGGCGGCGGACAATGGTGCCGCGGCAAATTCTTCGACACCT
>CAMLSH010000313.1 GCA_946482625.1 uncultured Opitutaceae bacterium | reverse complement strand
GGGGATTTTTGACCTAAAACTTACTGTTGTGTGCCTGTCAAAGAGACGAATGGGAGTTAGACAAAAAAAGCGGCCAACGTCCGAAAGCCGCGACTCTTATCATTCATCATCATCATTCATTCGGAGTAACCCTCGTCAGTATCAGTCATGAGTAACGAACCCCAGTCGCCGCCGCTGCGACTCAAGCCGCGCTTGAGCTCTGCGCAACCGGTGCCCACCCCCGAAAATCCTCCCACCCCTCCAGCCTCTGCCGCCACGCCGGCCAACGCCCCGATCGCGCCGCTGCCGACGCCCATGGCGCCCCCGCCATTGCGCACCGTCATCCCGGCGCCGCTTCCGCCCGAGCCCGTGCCGGCGCCGGTCGTCGCCTCCACGCCCCTGCCGCCACCGACGGCGGAAGATCCGGGCAAATTTAAACTCAAACCGCGCGGGGCCACGCCAGTCGCGCCCGCGCCCGCTGCTGCTCCGGCGACTCCGCCGGCGGCGGTGCCCGCGCCGCAACCGGTGGGCCCGGTCGTCGCGAAACCGACGTTGCCCGCCGCTGCGCTGGCTTCGGTCGCGTTCACTCCGCCGGCCGCGCCGGTTCTGCCGGGACGGCCCAACATGCCGATCGCGCCGTTGCCGCCTTCTGCACCGGTGGCGATGCCGATCGGGGGCCAAGGTCCGCGTCCCCAAGGAAAGATGGTGTCGCAAAACGCGGGCGAGACCGAGGCCGCGCGCGGGAAGTTCGCCCTCAAGCTGCTTATGGCGTTGCTGTTCGTCGCGTTCGTGCTGGGCGGCATTTTTGCGTACAATCTCTGGTTTACCGAAGATCCCGCGCCTGCTCCGGTGGTGGCCAAACCCGTCCCGGCGCCTCAGCCGGCCGACGCGCCACCTGCCGCGTCTTCTCCGGAAACTGCTTCCGCAGCTGCGGACGCCAACGCGGCGCCGACACCGGCATCAGCACCGGCGACCGTGGTCGTGGATAATCCGCAATCGGCGTTGGGCCAGCAGGTCGCCAAGGCGCAGGCCGCGGTGGCCGCGCACGATGCCGCGCTGACGCAGCCTGTGGATGACTTGTTGAAACCGTCCGCGACGCCGACCGCGCCAGCCGATCAACCGGCAACGGTGGCAAGTGCGGCGCCCACGCCGGTAGAGACTGCACCCGCGGTGACGGCTCCACCTCCGCCGGCGCCAGAGCCGGTGCGGCCGGAGCCGAGCGCGGCGTTCAAGTCCTTCGTCGTAAACCTAAAGGTTAACGGCGTGTTCCAAGGCGAGAACGCTCGCGCGATGATCAACGGCAAGATGTACCGCCTCGGCGAAGTCGTGGACGGCAAGCTCGGGATCGTCTTCGTGCGCCTCGAACCCGAGGACAAACGCATCGTTTTCGAGGACGGCAAGGGCGCGATCATGTCGCGGCGTTACTGATCGAGTCGCGCGCGCGGTCGTTGCACAGGCGAACGCGCAAGCGACAGGTCATCTACATTTGCGCGAAAGCGGTCCGGAAACGGGCCGCTTTTTTTGTGCGTTCAGCGAACGAAGGTCACTTCGACGCGACGCGAGGTCAGCATGTAGGGTATCCAAATCAAGCAGCCGATGAAGGTGCGGATCAGTTCCTTCATCGAGGAGCCGTCGTCCGTCGCGTTGGGAAAAACCACGTCTGCCCAGACGATGTCCAGGACTCCCCAAACCAACGCGGAAATCATCAGGATGTTGAACACCTTGGGGAAGAGCCGGCGTTTCTGGAAGAACAGGACGAGCAGCCAGATGGAGGCGATGAAGAACAGGATCTGCGCCGAAATCTCTGCGCAGATCAGCGCGCCGAATCCGGGGGCGTGATCGGCGCTGGCGGCGTCGGTCAGCGTCTCGGTCACGCGCGCGTCGAAAAAGCGGGCGTAGTCGTTGACGAGGCTGGCCAACGAAAACAGCGGACGGGAGAACAGGCCGATCGCCACGAGCACGAGCCAGCCTCCAAGGCCCTCCAGGCGGGAAGGAAGCGGAGGCGGCATTACCTCGACGGCGGTGGCATGCCGGCCGTGTATCCACCAAAGCCCTGCGCCGCTGGCCAGCAACGTGCCGAGGAGACAGCCGGCTATCGGCCAGTAGGGGCGGAAATTTTCGTTACGTGCGGCGATGGCGGTATTGTAGGTGAGGGTGGTGCCGAATGCGTCGCGAAAGCTGCGCAGTTTTTTCGCGTAGTCGGCCACCCGGGCGGCGGGCACATGGTCCCGGCGGGATTCCCAGGTGTAGCGGATGGTCGATTTGCTGCCGTTGGTGACATTGCTGATGCTGGCGGTGAAGGCTTCGTCGTCGAAGCGTTCGGTTTTGTTTTCTTCCGGCCACGCTTCCGGGAGTTGCAGGAAGGTTTCGTGCGTGGCGCGCATCGGATGGCTGACCGCGAGCGGCATGGTGCGGCTGGGCGAATCGGGCGGCTCGGCGTAGTCGCGCATCATGGCGGGATACACCTCCATGGTCAGCACGGGGCTGCCGTCGGTTTTGGCCCACATGTCGGGTACGGTGTAACGGTGGACGACCGTGACCGAATTGATTTTCTTGTTCTCCGTCCAGGTGGGCTCTCCGTCGGCGGTCAGATGCGGATGCAGGCGCAGTCGCGTGTTCAGGTAGTTTTTGGCGATCTGATCGATAGCGGTGTCTCGAAGGTAGACCCGCACGGAATCGGCGACACTGCCCGAGTAGTGGGAGCGCACCTCCAGTTTGGCGGGACCTTCGAACGAGCTGAGGTCGTAGTGTTCCTCCACGTGTATCGTAGATCGGGCGTCGGGACGGAGCGGGATGTTTTCCAGACGGGTGACGCCGAAGGAAATAGGGAGCGCCCAGCCGTAGTCGGGCAGAGCGCGGACGGCGAGGGAGCCCTCTTGCTCGGAGATGGTGGGATCGACCCAGTAAACTGTGCCGCCGATCTGGATACGGGCGATAACGTGGTCGAAAACATCGGGCGAGGGGAGCCAGTCGCGCATCGTATCGTGCCGGAAAGAATGGGTGAGGGCTGGCGCTGCGCGGACGCCGGCGTGCTGGAGCAGGGCGCAGAGGAGAAGGGATTTGTCTTTGCAGTCGCCGAAACGGCGGCCGAGCACTTCGCCGGGGGGCGAAGGGCGGTGGGATTTCGGGCCGAGCTCGATGCCGAGATAGCGGATCTCGCGTTGGACGAACTCGAGAATGGCGAGCGCGCGGCCCTCCAGATTTCTGGCGCCGGCGGAGAGATCGTCCGCCTTTTGCTCCAGTTCGGGGGTGAGTCGGGAGGGCAGGTCGTAGAGCGGTTTCGCCCACGCGAGGACTTCGTCCCAAGTCGTGTATTCAGAAAACTGTAGAAACGCGTACGGGCTGTACCAGCCGGGCAGTTCAGAGTCGGGTTCGACGGAGGTGAGATCGGCGCCCGTCCAGCGCTGTTCGACGACAACGCCGTGGTTGAGGGCCTCGGTTTTCAATGTGGCCGCGCCGTGCTGTTTCGATGAGACGTGGCGATCGGGATCGCTGAAGACGGAGACGCGGATTTTACGCAACGGTGTGCTCCAGCGCACCGGCACGGTGTCGTGAAAACGGCCTGCGTAGATGGGGTTTCGTCCGCGACGGGTGTAGGCGTATTCGACGACGTCATCGACGCGAATGTCGTCGAGCATCACCAGCGCCGTGAACTGGCCGTTGTAGAGATGTCGGTCGAGATCGCGTTCCTGCTGGAGGGTCTTGATGGCGGGCAACGAGAGGCGGTCGGTGGTTTTTCCGGCACGCACGACACGGATGAAGTGAAAATCGATGCGCTCGTACTCGGGGTCGTAATCGACGGAGATTTGAGAGCCGTCCTGCAGCGCCGTGGAGTTGGCGATGCGGTAGGCGATATGAGAATACGCCTCCGCCTTCTCCGCGTGGAAGCGGCGGTCGAACAGCAGGAAATACCAGCCGCCGGGATTTTTTGCCGGCGAAGGTGCGGCGAGGTCGGGCACTTCAGGTGCGCCTATCCACTCCGGTTCCGGAGCGATGCGAACCGGCGCGTCTTGGGAAAAACCCGGAACCGCAGTGAAAAGAAAAAGCAGAAGGACAAAGGCGAAGCTGGGCCGGCGCATGGAGTGCCCAGCTGAGTGAACGCGGGAAACGGCGGCAAGCGCGCAACCGTCCGCGGGTACGGATCACCAGGTGTCGACCGGGCCTTTGGGGACTGGGATGGAGTCGCGAGCGAAGGTCTCGGGGTCGTCGGCGTCGCGCATGAAGGAGGCGATCATCGGGTCAGGTTGGAACTTCGGAAGGAGTTCGCCGCGGTCGTCGCAGAATTGTTTCCGCCACGAGAGAAACTCCGTGATGGCGGCTTCGAAATCGGCGCGGGATTTGATTTCGAGGATGGCGCGCTTGAAGGGTTTTGATGGGCCGAAACGTTTCGCGTACCACGGGGCGACGCGGCGGAAAAAACGCGAACCGGGTTCTTCGCCGTAGAACTCGACGTAGAGATCATAGTGGCGGCGGAGCACGCGCAGGCGCTCGGCGAAGGTGGGCTCGGGGAGGAGTTCGCCGGTGCGGAGGAGATGCTCGGTGCGGCGGAAAATCCAGGGATCGTAGAACGCGCCGCGACCGATGCTCACGCCCGCGCAGCCGGTTTCGGTGAACATGTGTTTCGCGGCTTCGGGCGTGGTGACGTCGCCGTTGCCGATGACGGGGATCGTTTTGACGGCATCGACGACGGAGCGGATGCCGGCGAGGTTAACGCGACCGGAGAAGCCCTGCGCGCGGGTGCGGCCGTGTACGAAGATGGCCGATACGCCGACGTCTTCGAGAACGCGGGCGAGGTCGGGGGCGGTGAGGTTGTCGTCATCCCAGCCGAGACGCATCTTGGCGGTGATGGGGATTTTGACGGCGTCGATCATGCCACGGACGAGCGTGGCGGTTTTATCGAGCTCGGTCATCATGGCGGAGCCGCCGCCGATCTTGACGACCTTCTTCACGGGGCAGCCCATGTTGATGTCGACGGAGGCGGCGCCGAGTTCCTGGC
>CAMLSH010000312.1 GCA_946482625.1 uncultured Opitutaceae bacterium | reverse complement strand
CGCGCCGCCTCCGAGGTAGGGCGCGTTGTCCCCAACGCGCCGGTTGGACTCCAATCCGCCCCCAACGGAAAAGTGTCACGTATTACGTGACACTCCCTTTGAAAACGCCCGCTCGTCCACCCGTAGATCCTCACCTCGCGTGAGGCCGTTGCGGTGCAAGGTTCAAATCGCAAAAGGCGCCGAAGACCTCACGAGCTCATGCCCTCCAAACGACCGCATGGGCCCAGCCCATTTTTTTATGTATCGCTGAGAACGCGCAGCGGGTACGTAGGAACATGCGGCGACCAACACCCATGAGGCTATCCCGATTTATCTCCCTCCTTATAGTTGCCACCCTGTGGTTCGGATCGGCCAGCCACTCGCCCGCGATGTTTGAAAGCTCCTTCCTTTATTTTCCCAGCCACCTGAAAGAAACCTTCGGACTTACGGAATGGAAAATCGACGACCGCGTCATCGGTTACGCCGACATCGTTCCAAATCCCAAACGCGTCTGGCTCATGTGCCACGGCAACGGCGGTCAGGCCGCCCACCGCGCCTCGCTTCGCGAGAGCCTTCCGCCCGACGAGTCGCTCTACATTCTCGAATACCCCGGCTACGGCCAGCGCCCGGGAAAACCGTCGATGAAGTCCATCAACGCGGCCGCCGTCGAAGCGTTCACGGCCTTGAGAAAACAGTTCCCCAATCTACCCATCGGCGTCATCGGCGAATCGCTGGGCAGCGGTCCCGCGTCGTACCTCTGCTCGCGCGACGACTCGCCCAGCCGCCTCGTTCTGATCGTGCCGTACGATAAGCTTGTGAAGGTCGCCAAAGAGCACGTTCGCTTTGTGCCTGTCGGCTTGTTAATGCGCGACAAATGGGACAACGGGAAGGCCCTCGCAGGTTACAAGAACCGCATCGATATCTTCGCGGCGACCAACGACACGATCATCCCCATCCACCACGCGAGAGCCTTGGCCGCGTCGTTGCCGCACGCTCATTTCCACGAGATGAACTGCGACCACAACGACTGGACCTCCCTTCGTCTCGTGAAGATCGAGTAGGATCCGAGCCATGGACGGCGCCGCTCCGTCGACGCCGCCCCTGTCACGCTGCTTCACCCACGTCTGAGCACGAGCATTTCGTCCGCACCCGCGAAGAACGCGTAGTCCACGCGCACGATCTCGCTCGCGATCCCATCGGCGGCCAGCGTCGCGCACAGCTCCCTCAGTTGCGGATAACGTTTTCCGCCCATCCCGACGACCGGATGAATGCGCACCTCGTCACGGCTGACGCGCACCAATTCGCGACACGCGTCGACGTGAAACGCGAAGTCGAACTGCTTCGCGTAGAGAAACAGGAAGTGCGCACACAGCACCACGTCGAACGCCCGGTCCAGAAACGGCAGCAGCGGCAACGCCGCGCCGATGTAGCGGCTGTGGACAAATTGCGCCGCATAGTCCGCGAGGAACCGCTGCGCCGCCGTCCGCCGGCTTTCCTCCGCCTCGTCGATCGAGGCGAATGAACGAAACCGAAACAGCTCCGGCTTCGCGCGCATCTGCGAAAACATCGCGCGATAATCGATCTGCACATGCTGCGCGAGCGCATCGGCCCGGCAGCCATACAGCGGATCGACCGCGACCGCGTCCACGCCGCGCTTGCACGCTTCGGCGGTGAACGACGATGGCCCCGCCGCCACATCGAGCACCGACTTTCCTTTGAGCGCCGGCACATTGAGCGCGAAGAACTGCGCATACTCCGCGAGCGTGCGCCCAAAGAACGCGACCGAGCGAAGCTCGATGTGCGAACTCAACGACGTGTCGCCCGATGGCGGTGACGTCGCTATCGGCGTGGGCGAAGCGGCGGAGCGAACGCGATCGATGGACGAGACCGCGGCGGACTGACGGGAGGAGCTGAGCGTTGCATTCATTTCATGATTTGCGCCTGGGTCGCTGGCGCGTGGCGTGGGTTGGACGGGAAAATGTGGAAAATAAAAAAACCCGACTCGGGTGGAGTCGGGCTTGGCGGGTTTCGTGCGGCGGATGTTTTCATCGTCGCCGGACGCGGTCTTTATGAGCGCGTCACCATCGCCAAGCCGTCGCATGCCACCATGCGCGTACGACGCCTGCTTTAAGAGCGGCGCGTTTGGCAGAGGCGTTGACGGTGCGATTCATCTGTTCAGCGGTGATGGCGTTTCGGTCCGCCGCCCGCAAGCGCGAAACCGAAACGCCCTCCTGCCTCGCTTAAGTGCCGCCGCTCAACCGCTCGTCAGGCCGTCTGCAAAACAGCGCACCCGTCTCCACTCTTCGGTTACTTCACCTGCGGCAGCGACTGTGGTCCTGTCGATCCCGAGACCGATCAGGGTTACCGCCGCGTCCGATGACCTGCGCCAGTGTGCCCGCGATCCCAAAGCGCTCTCGCAACGCCTCGCGTCGTGTTCCCCCCGGCTGCGCCGCCCTCCGGCTGTGGCATTGCCTTGAACTTCCGCCGGACTAGCCTGCACCCGCTTCGATCACACACACATCAACCCTCATCCTTGTTATCGCTCCATGAAAAAGTACCTCGTCGAGTTCATCGGCACGTTCTTCCTCGTGTTCACTGTCGGCATGTCCGTGCGCAGTGGCGCACCGCTCGCCCCGCTCGCCATCGGCGCCTCGCTCATGGTCATGATCTTCGCCGGCGGCCACATCTCCGGCGGACACTTCAATCCCGCCGTGACGCTCGCCGTCTGGCTGCGTGGCAAATGCGCCGCCAAAGACGTCATCCCCTATTGGATCTCCCAGCTCGCAGCCGGCGCAGTCGCCGCGCTGATCGTCACCTTCATCTTCGACGGCAAACCTGACGCTCCCGCGCTCCGCGGCGGCATCGAATCAGTGATTGTGGAGTTCCTCTTCACCTTCGCGCTCGCCTGGGTGGTCCTCCACACCGCCACGGCCAAGGGCACCGCGGGCAATTCCTTCTACGGCCTCGCCATCGGTTTCACGGTCCTCACCGGCGCCGTCGCCGTGGGCGGTGTATCCGGCGGAGCATTCAACCCCGCCGTCGGCCTGGGCGTGTTCGTCATGGGCCTGGAATCGATCAAGCAGCTCGTCGTCTACTTCGCGGCCGATCTCCTCGGAGGAGCGGTCGCCGCCATCGCCTTCAAAACGGTCAACACCGAGGAATAACCCCTTTTCTCCTCTGGGAACGCGTGTCTGGCACGCGTTCCCCTAAACGACAAACGGCGCACCCCGAAAGGTGCGCCGTTTGCTTTGTAACAGTATCGAAATACCGGTTACTTCTTCTTCGCAGCTTTTTTCACTGCTTTTTTAGCGGCTGGTTTCTTAACCGCTTTTTTGGTCGCTGCCTTCTTTTTGGATTTGGTGGCCATATGTTTGTTCGGGGGTGATGTACGGCTCCGCAAGTGTTGCGGAGCTTTTTGCGGGAAAATTTTGTGTGACGCGAATGCCTCGCGGACAACGTTTATCTTTCAGGAAGTTGCGTTTTTCTGCGGACGCATGATCAGCGACGCGCACCGCGATGAAGCCTGCTCGCGGGTTTTGGCGTCGTCGCAGGCTGCGCGTTTTCGTCGAAAAGCGCGGAGTAGATGTAGCTGAATCCGTCGAGTTTCTTGCGCTCGATCGTCGTGTTGATGAAGCGCTCGATCGAACGCGCATCGCGCACATCCTCCTCTGTAACCAGCGTGAACGCGTCGCCCGTCGCCTGCGCGCGGCCGGTGCGTCCGATGCGATGCACGTAGTCCTCCGGATTCTCCGGGACGTCGTAGTTGATCACGTGTGACACGCCTGCGATATCGAGGCCGCGCGCCGCGATATCGGTCGCCACGAGCACCTCGAAGGTGCCCGCCTTGAAACCGGCGAGTGCCTCGGTGCGTTCGCGTTGATTACGGTCGGCATGGATGACGCCGACGCTGTGCCCCGCCTGCTGCAGACGGCGCGCGATGCGGTCCGCACCGAATTTCGTGCGACTGAAAACGATCACGCTCTTGTACTCCGTGCGCTTCATCAGCTCCTCGAGCAGATCAAACTTCTGCGAGGCCACCACCGGGTAGAACGCGTGCGAGATCGTCTCCGCGGGCGAGCGGCGCTGGCCGATCTTGATTTCGACCGGATCGCGCAGGGCCCAGCCTGCGAGCGAAGCGATCTCCGGCGGCAAGGTCGCGGTGAAGAAGAGCGTTTGCCGCGCTTTCGGGCATTTCTGGACGATGCGCTTCACGTCCGGGAGGAAACCCATGTCGAGCATGCGGTCCACTTCGTCGAGGACGAGAATCTCCACATCGGCGAGCGAGCAATCGCCCTGCTCCATCAGATCGAGCAAACGCCCGGGCGTGGCCGCCAGGATGTCGATCCCGCGCGAGAGATCGTCGCGCTGCTTGCCGTACCCGACACCGCCATACACGACGGTCGTGCGGAGATCGGTGTAGAGAATGTACTTGTTGAACGCCTCCTCCACCTGGAGCGCGAGTTCGCGCGTCGGTTCGAGCACCAGGCAGCGGAGCTTTCCGTGCGTTCCAAGACGCTGGATGATGGGCAACGCAAACGCGGCGGTCTTGCCCGTGCCGGTCTGCGCGGAGCCGATCACATCGCCGCCCGCGAGCACCACCGGAATGGCCTGCGCCTGGATCGGCGTGGGGTCGTTGTAACCCATCTTCTGCACCGCGTAGGCGATCGTGTCATCGAGGCCGAGCTTGGTGAACGCCGTATCCATCTTCGGCACATCCTGGGGCGGGAGCGGCACGCGCTTCGGCGTCAGCGCCGGCTCGTGCCGTTGCTCGCCACGCTCGTGTTTGGAACGCGGCTCGTGCCCGCGCGGTGAACGCGCCGGACGATCCTGCGCATGCGACGACTTCGCGGGACGCGTGTCGGGGTGCGACGGACCGCGGCCTTTTTCAGAGCGCGGTTGCTGACCACGGCCCTGGCCGCCGGTCGATTGAGATTTGTGAGACTTCGGCCCGCGCTGATCTTGAGCGCGGCGAGTGGTGGGATGCGACGAGGGCTGGGC
>CAMLSH010000311.1 GCA_946482625.1 uncultured Opitutaceae bacterium | reverse complement strand
GCCGGCAGCGGCATATCCGCCTTCGCCCAATTCATCGCCGTCGTTGTCGGGCGCGTGGGATCTTCCTCGCGCACGATGTCGTGCAACCGCTTCGCCACCGCCGCGCCCGCCGCATCGGTGTACTGCTCGCCGACTTCATTGCCGATACTCCACAAAATCACCGATGGATGATTCCGATCGCGCCGCACCAGCGCGCGCATGTCCGCCTCGCTCCAGTCCGGAAAGATCAAGTGAAAATCCAACGGCGTCTTCTTCCGCTCCCAGCAATCAAACGACTCATCAATCACCAAAAACCCCATCCGGTCCGTCAGCTCCAGCAACTCCGGCGCAGGCGGATTATGGCTCATGCGAATCGCGTTGCAGCCCAGCTCGCGCAACAACTCCAGCTGCCGCTCCGCTGCACGCAGATTAAACGCCGCGCCGAGTGAACCGAGATCGTGATGCTGGTTCACTCCTTGGATACGGATGCGCTCGCCGTTGACGATCACCCCGCGCTCCGCATCCCACTGCACATCGCGAATCCCGAAGCGCGTCTCGTAAACATCCACCAGCTCATCGCCGCGGGTCACGCGCGTCACCGCCACATAGCGATGCGGCGTCTGCGTCGGCGGCGGCCCCCACAGACGAGGCTGGCTGATGGCCACCGATTCATTTGCCACGCCCTCTTCGCCGGGCGCCAACGTCAGACTCGTCACAGGCAACGCCACCACAGCCTTCGTCTCCCGTTTTCCATCGGCCGAAAGCGCATGAATCGTCGTCGCAACGTCCACGACGGTTTTCTCCTCTGAGCCATTCGCAATCGTCACCGCTACATCGATCGTCGCCGAATCCACCGACACATCGCGCGCCGTCACAAACGTTCCCCACTGCCCGATGCGCACCGGCTCCGTCTTCGTGAGCCACACATTCCGATAAATCCCGCCGCCCGGATACCAGCGCGACGAACTCGGCGGATTATCCAGCCGGATAACGAGGTGGTTCTCGCCCCCAAAATTCACATACGGCGTCAGATCGACCTGCCACGACGAGTACCCGAACGGCCACCCGCCCACGAGCCGCCCGTT
Organism: uncultured Opitutaceae bacterium; assembly: GCA_946482625.1. The sequence continues at coordinate 3,929 of CAMLSH010000311.1, read as the reverse complement.
CAACCACACCGTGGCGTACGCCATCGCGCCATCCACTTCCAACCAGATCAACTTCCCCGCATCGCCCGCCGGAATGTCCAGCTTCCGCCGGTACCAGCCGATGCCCCAGCTCGGCAGCCGCCCCATGCCGCCGTGATTTCCTTGCTCCAAAAACGGCCCCGCAATCGCCCAGTCGTGCGGCAACGTCACCGCCTGCCAGCCGCTGTCGTCGAAATCGCCGCGCACAAACGCGACCTCCGCGCCCGGATCGCCCGCCGGCCGCGCGTGCCGCTTCGCCGGATCTTTGATGAACGTATTCGCCGTCGGCAAAATCCACGGCTTGAGCACGCCCTGTTTCGCCGCCGCGATCCTTGCCGCTTCCTCGGGGGTGGAGTCCGCCGCTTTGTCATCACGTGCATCCGTCACTTCCGGGCGCACATCGTAGAGCAACGGCGTTTTATTCCCTGCGGGATCACCCTGCCGAAATCGCCAGCCGTCGTTGATCGAGAGCCGCACGCGCGGCGCCGTATCCGTCTGCGCCACCGCTAACATGGGGCAAACTAGACCAAGGACAAACAGCGCTTTTTTAGAAAGCATGCGGGGAATCATCGTTCGATAGGACGTTTTAAAGAGTTGAAACCCTCACGGCAGCACAACCTGTACAGCGGTTTTCTCTTCTTCGGGTTTGAGCGAAAAAGTCTGCTGCACCGTCTTCCCATCGCGCTCCACGGTCACGACATAATCGCCGTGGAAACCACGAGCGGCCACCTTGCCGGACTTGCCTGCCTTTCCGTGGACCTTTGTCCGCCAGTCATTCAACACGAGCGAACGATAAGCCTTGGCGGCAGGTTTCTCCGACCAGTCGGCGCGAAACAACGCGCCCTGCGGACGCCAGTGCGCCTTCTCCCAAAAACCCCAATGTTGCACGCCGACGACCGACGGATGGCTGTAGCAAAGTATCAGGAAATCCCGCGTGTAGTCGGCTTGCAGCTGCTCGTCGTCGGTATCGATATCCAGCTCTGTAATACGGATGGGGAGTTTCAGCTCGGAGTACGCTTCAAGGGCCGCCAGCACATTCACCGGCGGATTAGGCTGCGCGCTGATATGTCCTTGCAGGCCGAGCCCGCTCAGCGGCGCGCCTTTCTCTTGGAGAAATTTCGCTACCTTGAAGAAATGCAGGCTGTGCTCCTTGTCCGCGATGAGATCGTGGTTGCTGTAGTCATTAAGATACAGCGGCACGCCCGGAGCGCCTTTCTCGGCAGCCTTAAACCAGTCCACCATGATGTCGGTGCCGAAGAGCCCCATCAGATCATGATTGTCGAACGGCTCGTTCAGCACGTCCCACTCCTGGATATAACCGCGCGTCGCTGCGGTGATGTCTGCGATGTGCTCCAGAACGAGCGCGGGGATTTTTGCCCGCTGCTTCTTCGACCCGTTGAGCTTCTTGATCATCTCGGGCAGATTTTTCCAACCCGGCCAGACCAGTACATGCCCGCGCACATGCAGCCCCTTCTCGCGCAGCCAGCGCAGCGCCTGGAGCGATTGCTCTTTGCTGTAGGCTCCCTGCCACTCGCCAATCCACACCGGCCACTTGAGGTCGTTCTCCGGGCTCGCCGCGTTGAAAAACTCCAGCGCCTTCTCGCGATAGATTTTGTTATCCGGTGAGTCCTGCACGAGCCGCGCAAACTGCAGCGCAGTGCCGAACTCGAACGCGCTGCGCTTTTGCTCAACCTTCAAGGTCGCCCCGGCCGCCGGTTGTCCGCTCGCGTCCTTCACCTCGATGATGAACGTCGATTTTCGGATTTGCTCGATCCGGGCCAGCGCCTCGGCCCGCCACGCGGCATCCGGCTCGCGACCCACGTAGGTGAAACGCGTCTTCGGCAGCGCCGCTACGTCGACGCGCTTCCCGTAGTTCAACACCTCGATGCCGCCGATCTCGATGCTCTCGCGTTTAAAGCCGAACCCGAACGACAACTCCAGCCGCCCCGCCGCGAAGTCGCCCACAAAGGTGAACGGCAGCAAAAACTCCTGCCACGCACCGCGCATCGTCACCGTCTGCTCCAGGCTCTTCGTGTACTCCGGCCCGGCCTGTTGCACCGCGACCCGCACCTGCCCCGATCCCGTCTCGTCGGCCGACGCCAGCGCCCGCGCATAAAAACGCACAAAGCCCGTCTCGCCTTTCTTCACCACCCCACCGAGCGGCGTCCGCACCTCGACGGCCCACGCCGGACTCAGGTCGCGCGTTGTCTCCACTTTTAGGACACGCGAAAAGCCCGGCCCGCGCGCATCCGCAGTGGTGAAGACAAACGCGTCGCCATTGCCGCCAGTCGCAGTCGCCTTGAACGCGCCCAGTGCATCGGCTGCGAGCAGCGCTTCGCCACCCGCCGGAATCTCCGTGCGCTGCGCTAGGGCCGGCGCCGGCGACATAGCCGCCCCGCCTTTGAGGGCCACATCCAGTCCGCTAAAAGTTAAAAACTCGCAGCCCTGCTTTCGCAGATCCGCGAGAATCGCGGGCAATTGCTGCCGCGTCTCCACGCGCCACTCGTGAAACAGAATCACCGATCCATCGCGCACATCCGTCGTCGCGCGCCGGAAAATTTCCTCCGCCGGCACTGACTTGTCCCAGTCCTGAGAACTCACCAGATGCTTCGGCGCATAAACGACGATGCCCGCCTTCTTCGCTGCCTCACGCACGCGATCATCCACCGCGAGATACGGCGGCCAGTACCAGCGCGGAGCCGCGCCGATCGCCTGCGTAATCACGCGCTGCGCCTCCGCCACCTCTTTCGCGAGCGCGCTGTCGTCGAGATCGCGCGGCTGCGCGTGCGTCTGCGAATGATTCACGATTTCGTGGCCTGCCGCCGCGATGGCTTTCGCCGTGGCGGGATTTTCGTTCACGCGGTCACCGACAAGCGCGAAAGTAACTTCGATCTTTTCCTTCGCCAGCAACGCCAGCAGCGGATCGGCGTCAACGGGCTTCGGACCATCGTCGAACACGAGCGCGACGCGCTTCGCGGCCACCGGCGCGGCCAAAGCGAAACCCGTCAGCGCCATTCCGAGAAGTGCAAGTGAGGGTAGGCGGACATTCATGAGATTTTGGGGAAAGTGAGGACGGTTTCAGACCGTAGCCGCGTCACTTAAGACGCGGAGTGCGGTCACGGCAGCGTCACCGTGAGTTCGGCAGCACCTGACTGCGGCGTGAGCGAGAACGTCTTTTCAATCCGGCGACCACCGGCCTCGATCGTGATCAAATACTCGCCGTGAAATCCGCGCTGCGCGAACCGCCCATCCACATCGGTCTTCCCCGCGAGGTTCGTCCGCCACTGTTCCAGCACGAGATCCTTGTGTACGCGCGCGTTCGGTTTCTCCGACCAGTCGGCGCGATACATCGCCGCCGGTGGACGCCAGTGCGCGTTTTCCCAAAATCCCCAGTGTTGCACACCGACGACACTCGGATGACTGAAACTCAGGATAAGAAAATCGCGCGTGAAGTCCGCCTGCAGCTCCTCGTCCATCGTCCACACGTCGAACTCCGTCATGCGCACGGGCAGGGCGAACTGCTTCTGATAACGATCGAGCACCGCGAGGATGTTCTCCGGCGCATTCGGGCGTCCGTTAAAGTGAACCTGCAAACCGAGTCCGTCCACGGGCGCGCCGTGATCGAGCAGATAGCGTGTCGTCTTCTCGAAGTGCGCGACGTGATCCGCGTCGGTCGTGGCGTCGTGATTGGAGAAATCGTTGAAGTAAAGCGGCACGCCCGGCAGCTCCTCGCGCGCGACCTTGAACCATGGCGGCATGATCTCGTCGCCGAAGATCTTCATCAGATCGAAATTCGTGAACGGCTCGTTGAGCACGTCCCACTCGTCGATCAGGCCCTTCGTCGCGCGCGCGATCTCGCGGATGTGCGCGTGCACCATCGCTGGAATCTCGTGCTGCTTGTCCGTGCCGAT
>CAMLSH010000310.1 GCA_946482625.1 uncultured Opitutaceae bacterium | reverse complement strand
GGAGGTCGCTGAGGAATTTTTTGAGGGCCGGATCGGAGTCGGCGGCGCGGACGCGATCGATGATGCGATTGGCGGCTTCGCGGTTGAAGGAGTTGAGCTCGAGCAGGCGGTCGCGGCCTTTTTTCATTTTGAGCATGAGCTCTTTTCGGAAGGCGACGGTTTCGGTGATGAGGGTGTCGAGGGAAGTAGCGGGTAGCGGGTAGCGAGTAGCGAGTAGGTCGGGCTCGGAATCGGAAGGGTGGTGAGCGGAGTCCAAGGGGCGGGGTGGGGGCACCCCGCCTACAGCCGGAGCGGAACGCGGAAGGGGTTTGCCGAGGGCGAGGGTGAGGAGGCGGTCGCGGAATTTATCGCGGAATTCGTTGCCGCCGTGGAGGGAGGTTTCGAAAGAATCGAGGCCGCGGTGGTACCAGTTGAAGATCGTCTCTTCGGCGCTGCCGGTGATATACGGAATGTGGATACGGATGGTCTGGGTCTGGCCGATGCGGTCGAGGCGGCCGATGCGTTGCTCGATGAGGCCGGGGTTGAGCGGGAGGTCGAAGAGGACGAGGTGGTGGGCGAATTGGAAGTTGCGGCCTTCGCTGCCGATCTCGGAGGCGATGAGGAGTTGCGCGCCTTCGGGCTCGGCGAACCAGGCGGCCTGGCGGTCGCGGGCGACGAGGGGAAGGCCTTCGTGGAAGAGGCCGATGTTGATGTTCAGCTTTTCCTTTAGCGCGGCGTCGATGGCGGCGACTTTGCGCTGGGATTTGCAGATAAGGAGGACTTTGGCGGGGCGGTGCTTTTGGAGAAACGCGGCGAGCCACTCGATGCGCGGATCGTCTTTGAAGGAGTAGCGAATGGCGGCGTCCTGGCCGGTTTCCTCGGCTTCGAGTTCGCGGGCGATGCGGTGGAGGAGCGTGACGTTGTCGCTTGCGATGGGCGCGGGGCAGGCCTGGCGCTTGGGGAAGCCTGTCATGGCGGCGCGGGTGTTGCGGAAGACGACGCGGCCGGTGCCGTGTTGATCGAGGAGCGTCTTGATGAGGGCGTCGCGAGCGCCGGGTTTGGCGGCGTCGAGCGCGGCGAGGAGTTCGTCGAGGCGGGCGCGGTCTTTGGTGAAGATCTTTTTGAGCGTGGCGTGGTCCTTCGCCGCGAGCGGTTTCTGGTCGATGATCTTTTCGGCGACCTGGGCGACGAGGCCGAATTTTTCGGCTTCTTCGAGGAACGTATCGAGATCGTCGTAACGCGCGGGGTCGAGGAGGCGGAGGCGGGCGAAGTGTCCGGCGAGGCCGAGTTGAGTCGGCGTGGCGGTCAGGAGGAGGAGGCCGGGGGAGCGTTTGGCGAGTTCTTCGACGAGGGTGTACTCGGCGCTGGCGGCGTCGGGCGTCCACTCGAGGTGGTGGGCTTCGTCGACGATGACGAGGTCCCAGCCGGCGGCGATGGCTTGGGCGCGGCGTTGCTCGACGTTGGCGAGGAAGGTGACGCTCGCGAGGGCGAGTTGGGACGAGTCGAAGGGGTTTTTATCGGGGTCGCTTGTCTCCACATCGCGGAGACGGACTTCGTCGAAGATGGTGAACCAGAGATTGAAACGGCGGAGAAGTTCGACGAACCACTGGTGCGTGAGCGACTCGGGGACGAGGATGAGGGCGCGCTTCACTTTGCCGACGGCGAGGAGGCGTTGCAGGATGAGGCAGGCCTCGATGGTTTTGCCGAGACCTACTTCGTCGGCGAGGAGGACGCGGGGGATCTGACGAGAGGAGACTTCTTGAAGGATGTAGAACTGATGCGGGATGAGTTCGATGCGTCCGCCGAGGAAACCGCGGACTTCGGAGGAGCGGAACTTGGCCTGGGCTTGGAGCGCGCGGTAGCGGAGGTCGAAGACTTCGCCTTCGTCGACTTGGGCGGCGAGGAGGCGCTCTTGAGGGAGGGCGACGCTGGTGACATCCGAGATGGCGTCTTCGCGGATGGTGGCGGAGCCAGTAGCGAGTAGCGGGTAGCGAGTAGTGAGTAGTTCGGAAGTTTCGGAGGAAGGCTGGGCAGAGCGAGGGGGGCGGGTCGGGGCGGTGGGTTTGCCGGTGTAGATCAGGAGGCCGGGGGTGGTGGGGTCGTCTTCGACGGACTCGATGGTGAGCGTGGTGCCGTCGCGGGTGGAGATGGTTTCGCCGGTGCGGAACTGGACGCGTTTCAGGACGGCGGTGCCGAGGGCGTATAGGCGGTTTTCGCCGGTGGCGGGGAATTGGATACCGATGCGTTTGGCGGATTTGTCCACGGAGGAAACGACGCCGAGACCGAGCTCGGGTTCGCGTTCGCTCATGCAACGCTGGCCAACGACAGATAGAGACATGGCGCCGATGAGGACGGAGCGGCGCGAGGGTTCAAAGGATTTTTTGGGGGCAGAGCGCCGCGCCGCGTATAGGCTTCGCCACGCGGTGGGGACGGGCGTGGTGGCTCAGGGAGTGGGCGATGAGGACGTGACGCCGGACCGGCCTTTGCCGCCGTTGAATTCTGAGGCGATCTCGTGGAGTGCGTTGAGCTGATCCTGATTTAGGAATGGCCGGGCTTTTTCGATGAGAGCGGGGACGGTCTTTGAGTCGGTGACCATCCGGTCGAGATTTTGAGCGACGCCGAGTTGGAAGAGCTGTGCGGCCTGCGACGAGTTGAGCGGCGATGCAGAGTAGCTGAGGCGGGTTTCCAGTCTTTCGACGAGCTCGTCGGCGCCTTGGGCACGTTGAGCACGTTGGATTTTTGCGTAGGCTTCGGCGCCGATGAGGGCTGTAATTTCGTTGGCGACCTCGTCGTGCGCTTGCATCCGTGCTTTCCAGGATTGCTCCTCGCTGGCACCGGCGAGTTGCGCGGTGCGTGAGGCGTCAGCGCCGGAGAATCCGAATTCGAGCAGGAGGGCTCTGAGCTGGGGTTCTTTTGCATGCGGAATGGACGCATAGCGAAAGGCGTGAAGCCATCTTGAGCGTGTGCCGCTTCTCCAGAGCCGGGTGGCAAGACGCTCGTATTCCGGGTCTGACATGAGTTCGGGGAAATGTTCGCCCCCCGGGCCGGAAGGATTGCGCGGCGGTGGAGGGGGCGCGGTGAGACGCGCATGCTTGAGTTTGGTGATGAGCGTGTGGAGCTCCTGTTGAACCTGTTCTTCGAGTGAGAGAGGTGAGAAACGAGATTCGCGAGCGGGCACGTGGATCAAATTCTCGCGAAGCGTTTTGATCTCGCTAGCGCGGTGTTCATTTTCAGCGGCGAGGCGATGGAGCGCGTTTTCGGTGATTCGCGTAGATGCGCGTATCCGGGTCAGCCATAGCCCGGTGGCAATGCAGGCGAGGACCAGTGCGAGCAGAAACCAGCGGGATTGGGTGCGTGTGTTCATGCGCTGATAATCAGTCTGAATCGACGGGAGAGCCCGGATAGTCTTTGGCTGATTGCACGGTCAGCTTGAGTTTCCTCGCTAGAGCCGCGGCGCGGTTGAGTTCGATCATGCGCCTCCGGGCTGCTCCATCTTCTTGCAGCGATTTGAGCTCGGTTAGTTGATTCGGACTGAGAAAGCGGCGAGCAGCCTCCAGTGTCGCGTCTGGAAGGGTGGGTGCATTGTGAACAAGCTCAGTCAGTTGATTTTCTTGAACGTCATTGAGCGGGGTGGAGAGAGCGCGCAGTTCTTTGAAGAACGGCCCCAGACTGTTACGCGTGTTGCGTGTGCGCTCGTAGTTTTGGAAATATGCGAAGGCAGCTTCGCCGAGCAGTGTGCGGATTTTCGCCTCCGTCAGTGAACGACTCGCACTGATGATCTCTGTGCTTTCTTCTCTGGTGACGTCGTTGAGGCCTTCTTTTCGAGCAAGTGCGTGTGCTTCGGTGACAGCGTATTCGCGCTCTATGATTAGGTTTTTTAGCGCAGCCAGATCGTTTGAAGGAAGGCGCAGTTGTCGAAACAGCGTGGCATACTGGAGATCAAGGAGAGATCGGTGACCGGAGAGGATGCGGTCTTTGCGCGCACGTTCTGCGGGCGTCAGAGATGGCGCGAGCGGTGCAGCTGCTGTGGCGGGAGCCGCGGCGGTGGCTTGGTTTTTTAGCGCAAGGGCAGTGGATGAGAGTTGGTCGTTGAGTGCGGTTGCGGCGGTGAGGGCGCGCTGAGTTTCGTGCTGGCGATGGGTTTGCCAGAGCGTGGCCGTGAGGAGGAGCACGAGGAGTCCGCTGGCGGCGGTGAGCTGGACTTTGGTCATGAGGAGAAATTTCGCTGCCGATGCGAGTAGGCCTGAACTCAACGATGCGCTGGAGAGGGCGGAGGTGGAGATGGTTGCGACGAGTCCGGTGGGGATGGCGGCGCTGCTGTGAGTGGTCAGCGCGAGGGTAAGGACGGCGGAGGTGGAGGTGAAGCCGCGGCGTTGGAGGAGGGCGCGGAGTTTTTCGAGGGCGCGCTCGACGCGCATGCGGGCGGCGTCTTCGGAGAGGGCGAGGTGGCGGCCGATTTCGGAGAAGGCGTGGTTTTCGAAAAAGCGGAGGAGCAATGCGTCGCGCTCGGTGGGTTTCAGTTTGCCCAAACTTTCGTCGAGGAGAGGTTGGAGGCGGTCCCAATCGGGCGCGGGTTGCGGTGCAGATGTAAGGGATTCGTGGATGCCGAGCGCTTGCTCGCGGGCGTGCCGGTTGGTCTCTCGGCGGATCATGTGGAGCGCGGTGCGCCGGGTCGTGGTGTAGAGCCAGCCGACGAGCGATGGGTGGTCCGTGAGGTGGGATACTTTGCGGGCGAACAGGGTGAAGACTTCCTGGGTGATATCCTCGGCGAGGTGTCGGTCGGGCGTGTGACGCCGTGCGGCGTGATACACGAGTGGGAGATGACGTTGCACCAGTTCGGTGAAGGCGGCGCTCGATCCGGACTGCGCGTAGGCTTGGAGGAGTTGGGTGTCATCCGGAGTCATCGTTGTCATCGAGTAATGGCGTGGATTCGCGAAACCGAACAAAGAAAATTTGCCGGGCCAGAGGTCTCGTTTACCCGAACAACAGGTTGTCCGACGAAACGAAGAGAGATGCTGGAGCCG
>CAMLSH010000309.1 GCA_946482625.1 uncultured Opitutaceae bacterium | reverse complement strand
CGGTTCCTGTCCACCAGCGGGTTGAGCCCAAGGAAATCCACCGCGGCGCTAAAGTCCTCGGTGTTGATGTCGGGCGAGGCGACGTTGCGGGGCTCGCCGCCGCTCTCGCCGGTGTAAGACGGGTCAAAGGCCAGCGTCACGAAACCGCGCGCGGCCATCGTGTTCGCATACAGACCGGAAGACTGTTCCTTGACCGCGCCGAAGGGGCCGCCGACCGCCAGCGCCGGCAGCGTTTTGCCGTCGTGATTTTTCGGCAGATAAAGGTCTCCGGTGAGTCGGATGCCGTATCGGTTAATAAACGACACCTTCTGCCGCGTGACTTTTTCGCTCAGCGGGAAGGTGTAGTGATCGGTCTGGTCTGCGGTCTTCATGGATTTGGCGGATAGGTTGGAGGACGCGGCTTGGGCGAATGCCTGGCCTGCGAACAACGCGAGGCCGGCGGTCAGTGTGGGGATGATTTTCGACAGGTTCATGGTTGATGCCTGACGATACACGGACTGACGTCTGCGCGCGCGCCGCTCATTGCTCGACCTTTAGTCCCGTTGCTCGAATCGCAGACCGGGGTGGCGACCGCCTGAAAACGCCGTCGCCGTCAGCGTTGACGGCGGTACTCGCTCGGAGTCATCCGCGTCTCGCGGCGGAAGACCTGCGCGAAATGGCTGGCGCTCGAAAATCCTACATCGAGCGCGATTGCGATAACGCTATCGGAAGTTTCGCGCAGCCGCCGCCGCGCCTCGTTCATGCGCGCGGTCATTTGATACTTCGCCGGGGCCACACCGGTGGCCTGCTTGAAGAGGCGATGGAAGTGAAACTTGCTCAGCCCGGCCATGGCCGCGAGTCGGGGCAGGTCGAACTCTTCGCTGAGGTTGGCCTCGATCCAGTCCGTCACCTGCTTGAGTTTGAAGCCCGGCAACGACGCGCTTTCTCCTGCGGGATTCTGAGGCAACTCCGCGTAGTGTCGCGCGAGATGGGTGGCGATCAGCTGAGCCAGACCCTGCACGCGCAGCACGCTGGCGCGGCGCGCCATCAATTCCTGACGCACGCCCTCCATCATCCAACTCAGATCGGGATCGGTGAAGGCGGAGAGATCGCGCAGACGCACTTTCGAGGCTTTGGCGCCAAAGACCTCCGCCATGGCGCGCCTCAGCAGAGGCAATTCGACGAAAACCATCATCGAAAGAAACGGCTCCGGCGTCAGCGCCTTCCAACGGCATTCATACGGGCCGCCACCTGTGGTTAGGAAAAATGAACCCTTATTGATGCGATGCGTGATCCACGGTCCGTTGCCTTCGCGCTCCTGAAACTCAGCGCTCCCCGAAAACGTCCAAGCCAGATAGGCCTCGCTCACGCCCGGCATGGCCAGCGCCTCAGTCTCGCGCAGTGGTTCGGTAACCCACGCCTTCAAATCGCGCCACGCCTTGCCCCGACTCGGCCGCAGCGACTTCGCCTTCGTGTAAGGGAGGTAGGCTTCGGCTGAGGTTTTGTCGGGAATCGGCATCGGTCGCCGTCGATGATGGATATGATGCACCCGACCGGCAAAATAAGGGGTAACGCGATCCCGGTGAGGCGCAAGCGCTGGCACCGGCGGTGGAACCTTCTTCATGCCTCAGCCGTGACGGGTTCACGCGACTCCAACGCTCGAGGCGCGTTGTCCTCATGACTGCTCGTGCGCTGCGCGTAGACCATCGTCATGCCGGCGAGCGCGAGGAGAACGACACCGCCCACAAACGTAGCCGTGATCGACCAGCGGTCGAGGAGCGCCCCGCCGAAGACACCGCCGAGCATGATGGAGAGCTGGACCGCGCCGACCATCAAACCGCCGCCGGCCTCGGGGTCGTTGCGGAGGCTGCGGGTTAACCAAGCCGACCAACTTACCGGGATGGCCGAATTGAATGCTCCCCATAGGAACATCATGATGGCGACTCCCGCGAGAGACTGGCTCACTGCGAGAAGCCCGAGGCTGGCGATTCCCACCGCCAAGGGCAGTCCGATCAAAAGCGCATCGAAATGCCGGCGCAGCAGAACGCTCGCACCATAGGTGCCGACGAAACCGGCAACACCCAGTGAAAGCAGGAGAAGGGACAACTGCGGCACGCTGACGTGAGCTTTCGTTTCAAGAAAAGGACGGAGGTAGGTGAAGATGGTGAAGGCGCCACCGTAGCTGAACATCTGTGCGAGGGTAGCCAAAGCCACTTGGCGTTTTTTGAGGAGACCAAGGACGCGCATGACCGGTATGGGCTGCTGGGGACGCATCGAGGGCAGGATCACCCATTGCCAAATCAAGTTCGCCAACACGAGCGGCGTCAGTGCCCAGAAAACTCCCCGCCAGCCAATGATATCTCCAAGGTAGCTTCCGAGCGGAGCGGCGAAGGCCGTCGCCATGGCGTTGCCAGTGAAGAGCACGCCGAGCGCCTTCGGAATCGATTCTTCCGGCACCAAGCGCATGATCGTCGCAGTGGAGAGGGACCAGAATCCTCCAACCGTAATGCCCAGCAGCGCGCGGGCCGCCATCAAGACCGCGAAGTTTGGTGCCATCGCGATCAGGGCGAGCGAAGCGAGCATCACCAACGTCAATCCCACCAGGAGGTGACGCCGGTCGAACCGGCCGGCAATGTTCGCGATGAACAGGCTGGTCACCAGTGCGAACAGGCCGGAAATGGAAATCGCCTGCCCGGCCATCCCCTCGGTCGCGTTCAGGTCGGCCGCGATCGGCGTCAACAGACTGACCGGCATGAATTCGGACGCGATGAGCAGCGACACGCACAACGTCATCGCACCGACCGCGCTCCACGCGTGTGGCGCCGGTGTCTGGCTTGAAGATGAAGAAGTATGGGACGCGGACAACATGTACGCAGCCTAGCAAAACGCGCCCGCCGGCGCGCCCGCGCGGTTGCGCCACCTGTCGCGCGCTTGCTCAATCTTCGTCGAGTTTTGCGAGTCGAGCCTCCGGGTCGGAAGCTTTCGCCGACGATTTCTGGGAGGCCCGGAATTGCAGCAACGACCCGACAGTCGAAGCAAGCTGCCGGAAAGACGCGCTGAGGCTGAAGTGTTATCCTGCCGTACGAAACCAAAGGGCAGGCACTTTAGGCGCTTGGTCTGACAACCAAACCTTCACCCTCCGCGTGACTAGTTCGCCGGTTTGAGACGGAGGACTTGAACCGCATGGGAGGGAATCTTGTGCTGAAACGCAGACCCGGTGGCACTGAGCGGGGCGGCGGCCGGCGCGACCGCACGGGGGGAATCGAAGGTGTTCTCTGCCTCCGGGGTCTGCGCCGTAATCGTCTCGACCGATCCAATACCGCGCGCAGGGATTCCGGCGAGTGAGAAGGCGACGGTACGCGGCTCGGCGGCAGTGTTCACGAGCTTCACGATCAGGTCACCGGTGGCGCTATCGAGGGTGGCGATGGAGACGATATCGGGTAGTGGACGGCGTTTACCTCTCAGGATCTCTGTGTCGTCGAGGCGGACGACGACCTCACTGCCGGTGACATCGATCGCGAGTTTATGCCATGATCCCGGCTCGATGCGGCCGGGACGGCTGGTGGCGAGAGACTCCTGGGTCCAACCGATAAATCGTTCGAGGCGAAAGACGTCGTTGGCAGAACCGCCAAGGGTGAGTTCGATGTAGTCGCGATCGGCGCTTTCGCGGCCGTTGTCGAGTAGCCGGATGCGCAGACCGCCGCCGCCAGAAACGATCCGAGCTTCGAGTTCCAAGCGGAAGGTCTCCCAAACCCGATTACCGGCCAAGGTAAGTGTATCGCCGATACCGGTGGTGCGGAGACCGTCCGACTGCGCTTCCCAGTTGGGCGTGCGGCGGTCGCTGAAAGCGGCGAAGTGGAGAGCGTGGACCGCGCCATCGTTCGCTGTCACGCGGACGTGGCGGAACTCGGCCTGCGACTGGCTGGTGCCAATCCCGACGGTGCCGCGTCCTGCCGGAAGTCGCTGCGGTGAGTTTACCGTCGTGGCGAGAAGCATGTCGCCGCGATTGCGCCCGAAGAGTTCGAGCACGTGGAACGAGGGCGTTCCGAAGGCTCGATGGGTGTCGAACACGATAGCGTCCGGATTCCAAGGATCGGGATGAAAGACGTTTTTGAACAAGGGCGCATAGCTGGCCATCCGGACGAGATCGGGATTGCGCTCAAGGCCGAGAAGAAAGGCCGCCTCGCCGACGGCGGCGCGCAGGTTGCCCTTGCCGCAGTTCACGATCGTGGCGAACTCGCCGATGAAGATTTTGCGGCCGTCGCGCGGAGCGGAATCGTAGTGATCGTGGTGCGCTACGAAATAATCAGGGTCGGGATAGTAGTGCTCGTCAAGGATCTCAACCGGGGCCGACGAGACGGCGGCGCTGGCGATGGTTTCCAGCTGGGGATAACGGGCCTTGATGGCGTCGTAGAACAACTTGTAACGCGCGTCATAATCCGGCCCGTAATTCTCATTTCCGATCCCCACGTATTTGAGCGGGAATGGTGCCGGGTGCCCGGCGGCTGCGCGGCGCGCGCCCCACGGCGAATCGACCGGGCCAATGGCGTACTCGATCCCGTCGAGCGCGTCCTGGATGAGCGGCTGCAATTGGTCGAGCGGCACGACTTCAGGAGCTCGCGCCTGACAGGAGAGCCCTGCGTTGAAGACCCACATGGCGTCAGCGCCGAGGTCCTCGGACATGATAAGGAACTCGTGGTAACCGAGGCCGCCGGTATCACGGTAGCCCCAGAGGCTCCAATGACCGCGGCGCTCTTCGATCGGTCCGATCGTATCCTTCCAGCGGATAGCTGTCTCGCGGGAGAAGCCCTCCGCGACACATCCACCGGGGAAGCGCAGAAACTTCGGATTGAGCGCGGCGAGCATCGCCATGAGGTCGGGGCGCTGGCCATTGGGACGCCCCTTCCAGGTTTCGACCGGGAAGAGTGAAACTCCGGCGAGCCAGAACGTGCCCGTCGCGGTGGAGGTAAGCCGGAGCTCGGCGGCCGGGGCGTCTTCGGTTGCTGTGAGTTCGAGGTCATGACGTGTCCAGCTC
>CAMLSH010000308.1 GCA_946482625.1 uncultured Opitutaceae bacterium | reverse complement strand
GACGCCGCCAGCGCCAGTGCCACCGCGATCCGTGCGGGCAACGATCTGTGCAGCGGCGGCACGTATTGGGCTTTGCCTGACGCCCTCGCGCGTGGACTCGTTACCGAAGGCGATCTCGACGGAGCGCTCCGGCGCCTTTTGACGCTGCGTTTCCGCCTCGGCCACTTCGATTCGCCTGAGCGCGTGTCTTTTCGCGCCATCCCGCCTTCTGCCAATAACGCGCCCGCCCACGACCAGCTTGCCCTCGAAGCCGCACGCCAGAGCCTCGTGCTCCTTAAGAACGACGGCACGCTGCCCTTCGACCCGGCGAAGTTGAAAACGGTCGCCGTGCTCGGCCCGACGGCGTCCGAAGTCTCCGCGCTCCTTGGCAATTACAGCGGCACGCCCCTCCGCCATGTCACGCTCGCCGACGGCATTCGCGCCAAGCTCGAGCCGCTCGGCGTGAAGGTCGTCGTCGAACGTGGCGCGCCGCTCGTCCGTCCGCTTCACCCGGGGGGAAATGCGATTTCCGCGGGCGTGCTCTTCACGGATGCCAGCCGCACCACGGCCGGCCTGCGCGGCGAGATTTTTGCGCACGACCGGCAGGATGCCGCCGCGCCCAAGGTCGAAGGCCGCTCTGCCGCCAAACGCACCGACCTCCAGGTGAACCTCTATTGGAACGAGGCCCAGCCGGCTGCGGGTATTCCGACCGCGAATACTGCTGCCCGGTGGACGGGTGTGCTTGTTCCACCGGTCTCGGGCGAGTACCGGCTCGGCCTGATCGCAGAGGGCGCGGTGCGACTCCACCTCGACGACCGGCTGGCGATCGATTCGTGGAAATCCGAGCGCGAGCGTGCGCTGGAGGTCACGCTGTCGCTCGAAGCCGGACGCGCCTACGCGGTGCGTCTCGACTACGTGCAACTCACGCCCACCGGCCGCATTCAACTCGGCTGGATCGCACCCGGCCGGAACGACGAACTTGAGCGCGCGCTCGCGACCGCTCGCGAGGCCGACCACATCGTTCTCGCGCTCGGCATCACGCCCGACCTCGAAGGCGAGGAGATGAGTGTCAACGCCGAGGGATTCCGCGGCGGCGACCGCCTCGACCTCGCGTTGCCGGCCCCGCAACGCGAGTTGCTGGCCAAGGTCGCCGAGCTGGGAAAACCCGTTGCCGTCGTTCTGACGGGAGGCAGCGCGATCAGTCTCGACGACTCGCAAGTCGGCGCGGTCTTGCTCGCGTGGTATTACGGCCAGCGCGGCGCCGACGCCGTAGCGGAGGCCTTGCTCGGCGAAACCAATCCCGCCGGTCGACTGCCTGTTACATTTTACCGCGACACGAAAGACCTGCCGGAGTTCGCCGATTACAGCATGCGGAATCGCACTTACCGTTATTACACCGGAGACCCGCTCTACGCGTTTGGCTATGGGCTGAGTTACACGACGTTTTCGTACGAGAAGATTGCACTCTCTGCGTCGACCGTCCGCGCCGGCGACACGGTCCAAGTTTCCGTGACGGTGAAAAACACGGGCGCGCGCGACGGCGATGAGGTGGTGCAAATTTACGCGACCGCCGGAAATCCGCCGGTGCCGATGCCGTTGCGTCAGCTCGTTGGTTTCGCCCGCGTGCCGCTCAAAGCTGGGGAAACGAAAACGGTGGCCATCGATGTGCCCGTCGAGCGCCTGCGTCGTTGGGATGAAACCGCGGATGACTACATCGTCGATCCTGGCGCCTGGCGCTTCGCCGCCGGTCCCGCATCCGACAGCGCCACGCTCGCCGCGATCGTCACAGTCCTGCCGTAACGCCTGTGTCTCTACGATTCGTACTTCGAGAATCCACGGTAATTTGACGGCCCGTCGCTGCCGCGGAGCGAAATTCCTTCGCGGCTACGAAAATCGAAACCCGAAGGCCCGGTGGTCGCGGGATCCTTCGATCAAGTGGAAGCCGTATTTCTCATAGAACGCCACCGCGCGGGTGTTGGCTGCGTTGACGACAAGATGGACCGCCGGACAGTGGCGTTCGCGGAGAAGATCGAAGAAGCGAGTCATTAGTTGCGAGCCCACGCCACGGCCTTGCGCGTGCGGAAGCAGGTCGATGTGAAGATGCGCGGGGTATTCCCGACTGTAGTGAGGCGGCTGGTACCCAGTGTGCAGTTGCCGAACGAGTCGGGCCTCGGCCGACAGATCGGCTTCCTCATGGATCGGGTAACGTTTGCGTAGGGCAGGGAACCAGTGTGCTTCGGACCAATCACGAAACCCGATGGAGTCGGCCGTTCCCAAGATGTAGCCGGAGGGTTCTCCGTCGAGAGTCACGATCAGGCACAGGCTTGAGTCGTGTTGCACGTAAGGAGCCGCATAGAAGTGGCCGAGCAGGAGCGGATCGGAATAGTGCGCGGTCGCATCGTGGCCCCTCCAGCCCGTGAGCAGGCAGATGCGGTAGAGCGCCTCGATATCGGCGGGCTGGAACGGGCGAATCTCAAACGGCGTCATGTGAGCGTGATCGTTAGCCTCGTCGATCGTGCGGGAAGCAGGCAAGCTGCCTCCTGGCGTGGGGATCCGTAGACTGCGCGCTCATTGGCATCGGTGTTGACAGGGCGTTTTTGATGTGCATATACACATAGCCATGTCCCAAGAACTCGATCTTTCAGTCCGTCAAAACTGCGTGTGCTTCAATCTGCGCCGGGTGACGCGGGCCATTACGCAGTTTTTTGATGCCGAGATGCGGCGGCAGGGAATTCGCAGCACGCAGGGAACACTTCTCTCCGCTCTGCACGGCGCCGGCACATCGACCATGGCGGAGTTGAGCGAATTTCTTGGCATGGAACGCACCACGCTGTTGCGGAATCTCCAGCCGTTGCAGCGGGATGGCTTGGTATCCGTCGAAGGCGGGGGACAAGGCGGATTTGTGGAACTGTCGCTCACCGCCAAGGGCCGCAAACAGGTCGAGAAACTCACCCCTGCCTGGGAATCCGCTCAGCGCACAGCCGTCGAAGTGCTCGGAGAAAAACGGTGGTCTGCCATTCTCGCCGATCTCGATAAGGTCGCGTCGGCCCTGAAAAGCTAAAAGCACAGCCTCAACAGAAACGCCGAAGCGATCTGTCCTAGATGTGCATATGCACATAACGCCGGCGGCACCCCTCTTTCACCCGTTTCCCCTCCACCAGCCGCCCATCGCCTGCTCCCGATCAAGTCGTCGCTCTCATCCCGGTAATCACCTCAACCAAAAATCAGTCATGTCCCTCGCCAATCCGAATCAGCCCACCCGCACGCAACCTCGCCACGTTGGCGACTCTTACCCCACGCATCCGTCTGTCGAGAAGGGCGCGCCGCCGCATTCGCCTGGCAAGTCGTGGGTGCTCATCACGGGCGCTTCGAGTGGCTTCGGCGAAGAGTTCGCGCGACAATACGCCGAACAAGGTCATTCGTTGGTCCTGGTCGCACGTCGACTCGACCGGCTGCAAGCTCTCGCGGAAGATCTGCGCCGGCAGTTCAGCGTCGAGATCGTCGTGGAGCAGGTCGATCTGTCGGATATCGCGGCGGTCGTCCAACTGCACCAGCGACTGCGCGAGCGTGGCATTGAGATCGACATCCTGATCAACAACGCCGGCCACGGCCTGCAGGGGCCGTTCATCGACAACAAACTCGATGCAGCCCTGGCGATGGTGCAGCTCGACATCGCGAGCCTGACGGCGGTCACCCACCTGTTTGCCCAAGATATGCGGGTGAGAAAGCGCGGGAAGATTCTGCTCGTCGCCAGTCTGCTGGCCTACCAAGGCGTGGTGAACTTTGCCGTGTATTCGGCCGCCAAGGCCTATGTGTTGCGCCTCGGCGAAGCTCTGCATCGTGAATTGAAACGCGACGGCATCACAGTGACGGCGCTGTGCCCCGGCCTGTCAGACACCGGCTTCGCGGCAGCGGCGAAGCAGAAGATCACGTTCAGCCTGAAACTGCTCATGATGCAACCGGCTCCCGTGGTGCGGACCGGCATCCGCGCGTTGGCGGCTGGTCGGATCAGTGTCGTGCCCGGTCTGCCCAATAAGTTCACCACGATCTTCATGTGGGCCACGCCGCGATGGCTGCATCAGGCCGTGTTAGCTCGGGTCATGGGGACATAAGCGTCGGATCACTTACGTTATGAGAGCTCTGATTTCTAGACGATGCGGCGGATCGCTCACCGGGAACATCGCTGCAGCCGGCGGTATCCTGACGTTCCTTACGATGTCCGGATGCGCCCTCACGGCAGTCGGACCTGATTATCGCCGTCCCGATACGCCGTCGGCGACTTCCTACAATAGTGTGTCCGGACAGCCTGCGATCGCCGTTGGCAGTCGCGTCACCAAAGAGTGGTGGCGCGATTTTGGTGACCCGGATTTGGATCGCTACGTCGCCGCGGCTCTGGTGGACAACCAGAGCCTCAAGGCCGCGCTGGCGCGGGTCGAACAGGCGCGAGCGCTGACAGGCGAGGCGCGCTCTTCGTTTCTACCGATGGTCGGTGCGGTGGGATTGGTGACGCGGGAGCAGACATCTGAAACCACGACCAACCGATTTCCGAACAGCCTCACGACGACCTATCGCCTGCCGCTGACGCTTTCGTGGGAGCTCGATCTCTTTGGACGGGTGCGCCGGCTCAACGAAGGCGCACGCGCTAATTTCCTCGCGACCCAGGACCTTGCGGATGCCACGCACCTGGCCGTCGCGGCGGAAACGGCCTCCGCGTATTTCGCGCTCTCTGCCACCGATGAAGAGGCGCGGATCGTGACCGAAACGCTGGCATTGCAGAAGGAAATGCTGTCGCTCGTCGAAGCACGACGCGACGCAGGCCGCGCGAGCGAACTGGCTGTCGAACAGGCCCGATTAGCGGTGTCCACGTCAGAAGCCGACCTCGCCGTTGTCGCGAATCGTCGCTCCGCTTTGAAAAACGGGTTGGCAGTATTGGTGGGACAAACAGCTCCGGGATTTGAAGCGGATGCGCGTCGACAGACCAACGGTGTGCTCCCGTCCATACCTGTCGGGCTGCCGAGCGAATTGCTGCTGCGGCGTCCCGATCTGGCGGC
>CAMLSH010000307.1 GCA_946482625.1 uncultured Opitutaceae bacterium | reverse complement strand
TTCTTCCCACTGGGCTTCTGGCGATTCGTAGGTGAAGGCGTAGAGCGTGTCGCCGGCGTCGTCGGCGATGTAGTAACGGTGAATGACGAGCGGCGTGAGGCCCGGCGGGGCGTCGCGGTAGCGGAGGATGCAGGTCGCGCCGGTGGGCGTGGGGTTTTCTTTGTAGAGCAGCAGATCGGTCTTCGCGAGGCGCGCGGCGAGGGGCTGGAGGAAGCCGGCGACGCTTTCGGAGGGAGGCGCGCCGAAGCGGGCGCGGACGTCGTGGTGGATCTGGACGGTGAAGCCGTGCTCGAAGGGTTTCTTTTCTGAAAACGTTTCGGGGCTGAGCGCGAAGGCGCCGGTGAGTTTTTTGGCGGGGTCGTCGGGGCGGGTGTTTTGGTGCCAGCCGTCGGGACGGAGGACGGCGCAGTTTTTATAGAGTAGCCAGTCGAAGCCGTCGGGTGGCGGCGGGAGTTGGGCGCGGAGGGCGGCGTCGGGGATGCGGACGTCGGGAGCGGGTGGTGGGGCGGCGGTGGCTGGCGGGGGCGAGGGTGGCTGGGCGTGGGCGAGCGGTACGAGAAGGGCGGCGAGGAAAAGAAGTGCGGAGAATGTGGGCGGTCGGTTCATGGGTGCTCGATGCGCGGAATGGGCGAGGGCGCGGTTCACCACTGGAGGTCGCGGAGGCTGTAGGTGCCGCTGAGGTTGAGGTGGGTGATGAAGCCGTTTGTGCAGAAGAGGGAGCGGAGGTTTTTGAGGCCGCGGACGTCGATCGAGGCGATGGGGTTGTCGGCGAGATTGATGGTCTGGAGGTTGGGGGCGTGGGTGAAGTCGTGGGAGGCGACCTGGTTGCGGGCGAGTTTGACGAAGACGAGGGCGTTGGCGCCGGTGGTTTTGAAGTCGGCGATGCGGTTGTTTTCGGCCCAGACGTCGCGAAGGGAGGAGAGGCCGGTGAGGTCGAGGCGCGTGAGGGAGTTGTTATCGATGCGGAGGTCTTCGAGCGCGGTCATGCCGGCGAGGTCGAGCTCGGGGATGTCGTTGGTGTAGACGTAGAGGTTTACCAGTTTAGTGAGGCCGCGGACGTTGAGGCGGGTGATGCCGCAGTTGTATCCGTAGAAGCCTTTCAGGTTTTTGAAGACGGTGAGGTCGACCGCCATATTGAGGGGGTTGTTGGCGAGTTCGAGTTCTTCGAGGTTTGGGAGGGGCTGGACCTTGACGAGGGCGATGCTGTTTCTGCCGAGGAGGATCTCGCGGAGGCTGGTCATGCCGGTGAGGTCGATGGTGGTGAGCCGGTTGTCGCGGAGGTTAATGAACTTGAGGTTGGGGAATTTGGTGAGGCCCTGGGCGTTGAGGATGCCGAGGCCGTTGAGTTTGAGCTCGGTGACCTTGGCGGCTTCGTCGGTCTGGATTTTGCCGTCGTCGTTGAGGTCGTAGCCGAGGGAGAGGAGGTGGTTGAGGAGGTTGGGGTCGGGGATGCGGATGGTCTCGGCGGCTTGGGCGAGCGTGGCGGCGAGGGAGAGGGCGAGAGCGGCGAAGAGGGTGCGGAAGGTCATGGCGGAAGGGCGAAGGTGAGGTCGGCGCGGTGCGGCGTATCGGGCGGAAGGGTACGGCGGAGGCGGGCGTTTTTTACTGGCCGCGGAGGTTGGCTTCGACCGTCTCGCCGTCGGTGGAAACGGTGATGATGCCGGTGACGAATTTGCTGACGTTGACGGCGTAGGGTTCGTAGTAGCCGGTGGCGCGGGAATCGAGGACCTGGCCGGTGACGACGCTCGAGGTGGTCACGGTGCCGGTCTGGACGAAGGAGCTGCCGCCGACGACGAAGTCCACGTCGGCGTAGATGAAGTATTTGCCGGGTTTAAGGCCAGGGAAGGAGAAGGAGCCCTGGTCGTCGGAGACTTTGGTGAGGATGCGGTAGGAATTTGCCTGGGCGGAGAGGGCGGCTTTTTCGAGGGTGGATTTGCGGTTGAGCTTTTTGTTCAGGGCGAGCCAGGCGTCGATGTAGGCGCTGTGGGGCATGAGGGTGACGACGGTGCCTTTGTAGGCTTTGTGGGATTTGCTGATGTTGAGGGCCTTGATGAGGGCCTTGCCTTCCTTCGCGGAGAGGGTGCCGCGGATGGTGGCGGTGCCGGGCTCGAGCTGGGCCTTGGCGGCGGGTTCGTCGAAGGGGATGGAGGGCTCCACGTATTTGTACACGTCGGGGAGCTGGGCGCGGGCGGGGGCGGAGAAGAGGAGTGCGGCCAGAGCGGTGGCGAGGAGGGGGCGGGAGCGTTTCATGGGTGAGTGGTGGAAGAAAAAGGAGAGAGCCCGGGTCGGAAAAGCGGGAAGTTTGTGAAGGCAGTTTGCCGGAGCTCTGTGAAATGAGGATGAACGGAGCGTGAAATCGGAAGGAATCGGGGGGGCGGGGGGAGAAGAATGTAGCGTGTGGTGAGTAGCGGGTAGCGAGTAGGTCGGAGGGATCGGAGGGGAACCGGAGGCGGGGAGGATGGAGTAGGCGAAAAAGAATAGGTCCTATAGGGCTGATGGGACCTATAGGACCTATGGAAATGCGGAGCGCGGGGGGCGCTCTGGTGGGGCGGTTAGAGGGCGATGTCTGTGAGCTCGGTGAGTTCGCGGAGGGCGGTGGACTCGGTGGTTTTGTTGAGGGGGTCGGCGGCGGAGAGTTTGCCGAAGGTGAGGCCGGTGAGCTTGGCGACTTTGGCGATCGGGACCTGGAAGGTCTTGTATTTGCCGTAGCTGAAATCCGCTTCGACGAGGCCTTGGATGAGCTTGGCCTGGCTGAGGAGATAGGCGGTGGCGTGGAGCTTTTTCTTTTTCACCATGACGACGATTTTCCAGAACTGGCGGGGGAGCTGGATGCCGCGGTAGGTTTCGTCGCTGGTGGCGAAGACGGGGCCAGTGAAGACGGTGACGCGGAGGTTTTCACGGTCGGCGTTTTGGAGGATGTAGTCTTCGAGGCCGGCCCAAGTGTCGTTGTTTTGGTTAAAATCTTCGTGCTGCGGGGCGCAGTTGGTGAAGTGGAAGGTGTCGTCGTTGGCGGTTTTCGCGGTGGCGAGGTCGGGGCCCCAGGCGGGGTCGAGGCGGCGGACGAGGTGGCCGCGGTCGAGCGGGTTTCCGGCGTAGAGATCTTCGCCGGCTTGGGCCGTTTTGGGGATGCGGGGGTCGAGTATCCAGCGGTCGGATGCGCGTTTGATGCTGCGCCAGACGACGCCGTCGATGTTGACCGCGGCGAAGAAGGCGAGCCGGCGGACGGCGTTCATGACAATGCTGGAGTGATGGTATTTCAACTCGAGCGGATCGGCGCCGGCGGGCGGTGTGGTGAGGCGGGCGGCGGTGGTTTTTTGTTTGGCGGTGAGGGTGGGGAGCGGGGTTTTGAGGGCAGCGGTTTTGCCGAGGAAGGCGGGATCGAAGCCGGTGCGGGTAGAATAGTCGGGATCGATGCTGATGGCTTCTCTGAGGAGCGGGGTGGAGGCGGGCGTGGGAGAGGAGGAGGAGGGGCCGGTGGAGAGAGTGATTGAGGAGCTGACGTTGCCGGGTGTTGCGGCGGTTGAGGAGTTGCTGAGGGAGACGGTGATGTGGAGGGGAATGGTGATGCTGGCGGAGGAAGTGCCTGTGGTGGTGGGGCCGGAGGCGGAAGGAGGGACGGGCGTTGGGGTGAGGGTGGCGGGATCTTCGCTGAGGGTGATGGCTTCGAAACCGGCGGGGATGGGGGGCTGGGTGTTGTCGAAGATGGGGACGAGTCGGGGGTGTTTGCGGAATTTTTTGGAGAGGGTGTCCACGATGCGGGAGATGCGGATGCCTTCGTTGGCGATCCATTGGACGCGGGATTCGTCCATGGATTCGTCCCAGATGCCGCCGTCGACGGTGAGCCAGTAGCCGTCGGCGTTTTTCTTGGGGACGCCGAGATGGTGGAGGGCGATGACCTGCCAGGAGGAGTTGAAGGCGGGGGAGCCGGAGGAGCCGCCGAGGGTGTCGGTCGCGTACCAGATGGTGTCGGTGTCGAGGCGGAGTACTTGGTTTTCCCGTACGCAAATTTGTTTCCGCTGTCCGCCGGGGTGCTGGATGATGGTGAGGTACTCGGTGAGGAGAACCTTGCCCGTGGTGCGGTTGAGTTTGAGCCAGGAAAAGTCTTTGACGGGGCGTTTCTTTTCGCGGGCGGTGGGAGCGACGGCGCAGACGGCGAAGTCGAGGGCGTCGTGGTTGAAGAAAAAATCCTGGGGGCGGAGGAGGTAGGTGAAGCTCTGGCGATCGTTGCCGGAGGCATCGAGTTCGTAGTCGAACTCCACGAAGCTGGCGGCGGCGACCTCGGCGCTGGTGAGGACGTGGTGGTTCGTCATGAGGATGCCGGGCGCGATGAGGAAGCCGGTGCCGAAGCCGAGGGGTTCGCCGGAGGAATCGAGGACGTGGATACGGCCGATGGATTTGGCGGCGCGCAGGCCTTTTTCGAGGTAGTTGATGCCGGTGAGGTCGTTGCCCTTGATGATGCGCTCGAACATGCCCTGGGCCTCGGCGGGGGTGGCGGTGACCTCGCGGGCCATGAGGAGGCGCTGGGTGAGGCGCTGGGGCGTCTCGGCCTCTTCCGGAGTCTGGGTGCGGCGGAGTTCGCGGAGGCGGGCGAGGTCTTTGAAGGCGGTGCCGGCGGCTTTGCGGATGAGGCGGTGGGAGAGTTTCATGGGAGGTGAAGCGGGGTGCGGACGGAGGCGGAGTGGAAGAAGGGAGAGGGTAGAGGATAGAAGGTGGAGGACAGCGGGGAGAGGCGGACGACACGGAGGTCGTCCCTCCATGGAATCTGAAACGCGCGGGGGAACGTTACGGCGGGGCGCAGTTGAAAGCCTAACGGTGTGACTGAAATCGCAGTGACGGCGATGGGCGGGAGCGGCAGCGTGGCGGCATGAGCACGGTTCGTCTTGGTATCGTCGGTCTAGGCATGGGCGCGTTTCACGCGAACCTGATTCTTTCGGGAAAGGCGCCGGGGCTCACGCTCGCGGCGGTGGTGGACTCGAATACGGAGAAGCGCGCGAAGTTTCCCGACGTGCCGGGTTTCGCGACGGCGGCGGAGATGTTTGCGTCGGGCCTGATCGACGCGGTGTTGATCGCGACGCCGCACTA
>CAMLSH010000306.1 GCA_946482625.1 uncultured Opitutaceae bacterium | reverse complement strand
GTTTCCCAGAGCACGCCGGTGCGCGGATCGAAATCGAGGCCCTGCGGATTGCGATTGCCGAAGGTCCAGATCGAGCCGATCGCGCCGGGCTCGTTGACGAAGGGATTGTCGGAAGGGATGCGGCCGTCGTCGTGGATGCGGTGGACCTTGCCGTTGGGCCGCTTGATATCCTGCGCGTGCTCCTGCGTGCCGCGTTCGCCGTGGCTGAAATAGAGATAACCTTTCCCGTCGAAAGAAATGCGGCAGCCGTAGTGAACGCCACCGGCGCGCCGGTACGTTTCGAGCGGCGCGGTCCAGATCGGCTGCTCCTCGACCCAGGCGCCGTCGCGGATTTTTCCGCGAACGAGCTTCGTCATCGACACCTTCTCTCCGCGCGCGTTCTCCGCGGGATGGCTGAACGCGAGATATATCCAGCCGTTGCTCGCGTAGTCGGGATGCGTGGCCACTTCGAGCATTCCACCCTGCCCGCCCGAATGCACTTCGGGCGTTCCTTTGACGGGCGCTTTGAGCAACATGCCGTTCTCGACGATGCGCAGCGTACCGGGCTTTTCCGTAATCAACATGCGACCGTCGGGCAACCAGGCGAGCGACCACGGATCGCGGAGACCGTCGGCAACGGTTTCGATTTTGAATACATGCTGTTCGCTTTGAATCGCGGACGCGGACGGCGGCTGCCCGAGGGCAGGACGCCGACGCTGATAGTTGGCGCGTTGTTCGCGGATAAAAACCACCAGCCCGCGGATCTCGGCTTCTGACAAGCTCTCGCCGAACCGCGGCATGCCGGCGTCGCCGGTGCCGTCGCGAATGAGGCGGGCGATGGTCGCGTCGTCGCCGCCATAGGTCCACGTATCGTCGAGCAAACTCGGTGAAGAACCACCCTGAAGTCCCGCGCCGTGGCAGCTCGCGCAAAACTGCGCAAAAAGCTGGCTGGCATCGCGACGCTGCGCGAAGCCCGTGGATGCGAGCAGCGAGGAACCAATCAGGAAAAGGAAACTGGAGCGGGAAAGAGTCATGGGCAGGTGGGCCGGAGGAAACCCACCGCGTGAACGCCCGCAAACAAAACGCCGTTTTTCTGTTCGAAACAGCCTGCCGCCCACGGGAGCGGCAATAAAAACCCCGGCCAGTGCAGTGCACGTGGCCGGGGCGTTCTCGCACACTCTTCAACGCGGCTTAGAAGCTGCCTTTGACGCCGAGCGTGTAGCGGGCGCCGAACTGTCCATGGCGCTGCATCCACGCCTCTCGTTCGACGAACTGGGTCTGACCTTCGTCAAAGACGTTACTGATATTGAAGAAAAGCGTGGCACTGCGGTGCAGCTGGTAATCGACGTTGATGTCCACCTGATCGCGGGCGGCGGTGTACTGCACGCGATTGCTGCCGTTGCCGCCGGTTGGCGAAGTGGGCGTGATCACGCCGGTCGTGCTGACATTGACGCCGGTGATCGCGCGGATGCTCTCGTCGCGCCAGCTGTACTTCACCTGCCCGTTGAACCGTTTCCACTTCCAGCTCAGGCCGGCGTTGAACGTCCACGGCGGGATGCCGTCCGCCGCGGTAAGACTGAAGATACGCGTATCCTTGGGTTTGATATACGTGGCGTTCGCAAACACGCCGAGACCACGCCACGGACCGGGCAGGAAGGAGAGCTGCTGCGAGTAATCCGCCTCAAGACCCCAGACGGAGCTGTCGCCGCCATTCACGTTTTGCGAGATGAAGGCGCCATCGAGCGCAACCGCGTCGTAACCGAGCTGCGCAAGTCCTTCGGGGATGTTCGCCGTGTCGATCAGGCTGGTCGTGAGGAGTTGGATATCGGTGACGTCTTTCTTGAACGCACCGATGGAGATGACACCCACCGGCTCGAAATAGTATTCGACGCGGAGGTCGTAGTTATGCGCGGTCTCCGGCTTCAAGAAGGCATTGCTCACTGTGAAGGTCGGCGGCGTGTTGTCGTTCACGCTGATGCCGCCGGCGACGTTGCCGAAATCGGGGCGCAGGATGGATGCGAAGTACGCGCCGCGGACGACGAGGTTGCGGTTCGGCTCGTAGCGCACCTGGAACGACGGGAAGAAGTTATCATAGGATTTCTCCTTCGTGATACGGTTGCCATAACGGGCCTGGATGTAGCGGAGGTCGTTCGTGTTGGTGGTGCCGCTCAAGGTCGCCGCCCTCGCGCCGCCGATGTCGTCGAACGCGCGCCCCTCGGTCGTCGTCTTTTCATAACGGATACCGGCGAGCACTTGCAGGTCCTTGTTCACATCGACTGTCGCCATGGCGTAGCCCGAGTAGATCTGCTCTTTGATATCCCACATATTCTGGAGCAGGTTGCGCAGATTGCCCGCGGCGTTCGCGTTGAACGGCTGTTGCGCCGTCGTCGTCGTGACAAACGGGTCCATGTTGTAGCTGCGGAACAGATCGTAGAGCCGCCACTTGTCCGTCGCCGGAGCGACGCCGGTAACGCCGTTGATGTCGGTGAGCGTTTCGCCTTTCTGAAAATCGGGCGAATAGGGGTCGCGGTAATTGGCGAGGTTGATGCCGCCGGTGGCGGGGTTCAGGTTCATCGCCCATGACGGATTGAAATTCTGGATGTCGTAAACTTGGAGCCGGTTATCCGCGCCGAACTTGAAAACCGTGGGCAGCGCCCAGCGGTCGAATTTGATCTTGAGATCGCCGCGCGCCGTCCAGACTTGGTCCTTCGAGTTGCGCTCCTCTGCGTTCACGGCACCGGCCGAGGTGTAATTGGCCAGATCCAGGAAGCTCCCGTTGTTACTGGAGCCGGTATTTATCTGCCGGATATGCAGCGCGGTCTCGTCGGCGAGCGTGTAATTCCAGCTGACGCCAGTCATGCGCGCGCTCACGAGCGAGAAGAAGCCTTCGGCGACCGAGTCGTACCAGTTGCGCGCTTGGGAGTAGGACAGTGAACCGTCGAATTCCAAGTTATCGTGCTTCCAGTTCAGCGTCGGACTGATCGTGAAGGTCGCGCCGTATTTGCGGAAGTTGCTGCCGGCGGTCGTCGCAGTGGAGTTGGTGTTGCTCGCCGCCGGAGCGGTGCTCGTGGCGGAAGTCGGTGTGCGGTCGGTCAGATTGGCGCCGGTGCCCGTGAGGTTTCCCGTGGCTGGATCAAACGTCAGGCCGCTGTTGTTGGCCGCCATAATCCAGTTTCGGTTGTGGAACGGCGCGTCGTACGTGTTGTAGCTCGTGCGCAAGGCGAGGGTGAGTTCGTCGCTCGCCTTGTAGTCGAGGTTGAGCACGACGGAATCGCGCCAGGTGGGCTTCAGGCCGTCCTGGAGATTGAAGTTCGTGATGATGGGCAACTCCTCCAGGTTGTTGTTCGCGTTACGGTCGAAGGTATAGGTGGGAATCAGGATCTTCTGTTCGACGTAGGAGCCGGAGTGGCTGATGCCTGCGACGACGCCGAGACGGCCGCCGAGGAACGTATCCGAGAACTCGATCGTACCGCCCGGCTGCCATTTGTAGTGCTCGCGGTTGTCCCAGCCCATCGTCCTGCCGGCGTCGAGGGTGTACTCGTTGATGTTGAAGTTGGCGTTATATTTTATCTGCCGGCCCTTCTGGCTGAAGGCGCTCTTGCTCTTCACGTTGATGCTGCCGGTGAGACCGGCGGCGGGCATGTCCGCCGTGGGACTCTTGTTGACCTCGACCGTTTCGAGCGTGGCCAGCGACAGCTGCTCAAACTCAAATTGGCGGCCGGTCGCGATGTTGGAGGACGCGGCATTCGCGAGCGGATTACCATCCAGCGTGACGTTCGCGTATTTGGGTGAAAGACCACGGACGCGCACCGAACGGACGTCAGCCTCCACGTAATCGACAGCGATGCCGGGGAGCAGCTTCAGGAACTCGCCGACGTTGCCCTCGGTGACATCGCCGAACGCGTCGGACGCGATGACGGTCTTGATGTTGAGTGCCTGCTTCTGCTCGACGATGGCCTTGGCGTTGCCCTCGCGCTGCGCGCCCACCTTGAACACCGCGAGTTCGATCACATCGCTGCCGTAGTCTTTGCTGGTGAGGGCGATTTCCTGAGTCACCGTCCCGGTTTCAGGCACCGTGATGGATTGCTCCATACGATCGAGGCCGGTGTAGTTGACGACGACCAAGACCTGTCCGCCGGGGACGTTGGCGAAAGAGAAATAGCCGCCATCGCCCGTCACGGCCACGCGGTCGGTGCCGACGAGTTCGACTTGAGCGTTTTTGAGGTACTGACCGGTTGCGCCGTTGAGCACACGGCCGACCAGAGTGCCGGCTTCTGCGGTCGCCGCCGCCAGTGCGGCGGCGAAAACGGCGATGAGGGGCCTGAGGAGCGCGAGGCGTGGCTTCACTCGCGCAAGAGGTGATGGGGGCGGGGTTGGTTTTTGCATAACGTTGCTGGGTAGGTGTTGGGATGTCTGTTTCAGGGCAAAAGAAGGCCGCGCCGGCGATGACGCCGGAAAAATGCGGTGCACTCACAACGGGCTTGAATGGCGGATGAGCGGTATCCGCCGACTGGGCACAAGCGCGGGGGTATGGTGGTGTACGACGCTTAACACCGGGCTGCGCAAAACCCCTTCAACATTTTCTCCTCGCCCCTCTTCCGTCCCTCCCGACGCCCGAATTCGAAAGCGCAGAACCACCCCCGCCTTCAATCGAGCGCAGCCCCGTACCGCTACTGAGCGCCCCCCAACCCGGCTCAAAACAAGACGGGCAAATCCCTCGACGCCAAATGCGCCAGGACTGAACCCAGCGCTCCTCTGGAAAATAGAGGAGGCGCCAACCCGTCGCTCCTGCAAAACAGGACGCGACGGGCAGGCAACCCCCGCTCAAGTCTGCTGATCAGCGGACACTGGTGTACGCAGTCGCGTCCTTGTACCAGTAACCGACGGAGCTGCCGTCTTTGAACAACGCTTTCGGAATCATCGCGTGGACCCCTTTGGTGCCGTCGACCACCTGCGTCACCTCGAAATCGATACCGATGCTGCTAAGTGCGATGCCGTCGAAGATGTCGAGGCCATGACGCTCCTTGAGAAAATCCAACGTCGCCAGGATCGCTTTGCGCATCGCCAGGCTGAGCTCCACATCGAGCCCCATCACAATGTAGTGGG
>CAMLSH010000305.1 GCA_946482625.1 uncultured Opitutaceae bacterium | reverse complement strand
CCTGTCTGGCGCGAAGAGATCGCGAAATTTTTCCCGCAGCTCGTCGTCGATGTGCTGAAGAGCGGCCACGATTTCACGACCCATAAGGACGACGGCGAAGTCGTCTGGCTCGCGAGCTACACGCAGCTGCGCAAGCACCGCGCGTTGCTCGACAAGGTTGAGTTTGGCTATGCGGTGCTCGACGAAGGCCAGTTCATCAAGAACCCGGACGCGAAGGTGACGCAGACCTGTTTCGCGGTGCGCGCCGATCACCGTATCGTGCTTTCGGGTACGCCGCTGGAAAACCGCCAGCTCGATCTCTGGTCGATCTTCCGCTTCCTGCTGCCGGGCCTGCTCGGTTCACGGGCGAGCTTCGAATCGTCGCTCACGGTCGACCGCGCTGCCACGTTGACGCGGCTGCGGGCGCAACTCGCGCCGTTCATTCTCCGTCGTACGAAGACCGAGGTCGCCACGGAGCTGCCGCCGAAGGTCGAGATGGAGCTGCTTTGCCCGCTGACGGATGTGCAGCGCGCGGAATACGCGCGCATCTGTTCGGAAGGCCTCACGCGCCTCGGAGACGATGTCGGCGCGGCGATGCGGGAAAAGTCCTTCGGCTTCCTCGCGCTGCTTACGCGTCTGCGCCAGACCTGCTGCGATCCGGATATGCTGCCGTGGCTCAAGGCGCCGCTGTCGGACTCGGGCAAGATTTCACTGCTGGTCGAGAAGCTGGTCGAGATCGTCAGCAGCGGGCACAAGGTCGTGATCTTCTCGCAGTTCGTGATGTTGCTCGACCGCGTGCGCGAGGCGCTTGCCACGAATTTCCCGGAGCTGCCGCGCTACGAACTCACGGGCATGACGCTCGACCGACAGAAGCCGGTGCAGTCCTTCCAAGCCGCGAATGGCGCGGCGGCGATGTTGGTGTCGCTCAAGGCGGCCGGCACGGGCATCACGTTGCACGCGGCGGATTACGTTTTCCTGCTCGACCCGTGGTGGAATCCCGCGGTCGAGGCGCAGGCGGTCGATCGCGTTCACCGCATCGGCCAGAAGAGCACGGTGTTTGTGTATCGTATGATCACCGCGGGCACGATCGAGGAGCGCATCCAGGCGTTGAAGGCGTCCAAGAAAGATCTGTTCGACAAACTCATCGGTGGGTTGGGCGGCGATTTCGACCTGAGCCAGCATTTCAGTTCGCTGCGCGATCTCGTGCAGCTGACGACGGCGCAAGTCGCCGACGAATCCGAGCCGGAGCATCTGGGCGGAGCGTGAGGCGTTTTGGAGCGATTTGACGGCTAAGTTGAATCGCAAAGACGCGAAGCGGCAAAGAGGCTGACGCGTTTTGACGATGTCCACCGCTCAGAGCAGAGCCAGTGAATGGCCGTTGAAAGCGGCTAGGTTATCGGGACCGAACTCTTCGCTCTGACTTAGCAACTTTGCGTCTTTGCGATTCAAAATCCGGGTGGCTGCGCTCACGGATTTTTCCCAAACAAGGCGGAGTTCACACGTTCGTAACCATTCCGCCACAATCCTGTCGCGCGGGGAGGGCAAGGTCTCGGTGCGTTGGCGTCCAGCCGACGTGTTCATCCAAGAAGACAATACAAACCCAGACCAAGACCCGTATGGCTAAGAACTCACTCAAATGGCTCGCCCTCGCTGGCGTCGTCGCGCTCGGCGCTTCGACTGTCTCGTTCGCGCAGGACAGCGGCGCGCTCCTCAACCTTCTCGCTAAAAAAGGCATCATCACCGATCAGGAGGCCGAGGATCTTCGCGCCGAGCTGACGAGCGAGTTCGCGGCCAACACCTCGGCCGGGAAACTGGATATGTCTTCCTCGCTCACGAAGCTGAAAATCGCGGGCGATCTCCGCGTACGTTATCAGTACGACAACGAAGAGACCAATCCCGCCGGCGTGAACGGCAACATGGACCGCAGCCGCTACCGCTATCGCTTCCGTCTCGCTACCACCGCGAGCCTCGGAGCCAAGTGGACCGCAGGTCTGCGCCTCGAATCCGAAGCCGGTGCCACCTCCACCAACAGCAATTTCGCCAACGGCACGGATAATTTCTCGAAGTCCTCCGACAACGTTTACGTCGGCCAGGTCTTTGTGCAGTACAACGACTCCGACGTCATCGGCGCCGATGCATTCGATTTTCGTCTCGGTAAATTCGGCCACAAGTTCTTCGGTCCCGGCGTCAACGGCTTCTGGATCGACAGCGACATCAACTTCGAAGGTTCCGCGCAGGAACTCGTTTACAACAACGTGATCGCCGACAGCTGGGGCCTCAGCGTCCGCGCGGGCGAGTTCATGTTGAACTCCAACTCCACCGCCGGTGCCGCCGCGAACGACCCGTCGTTCCTCTTCATTCTCCAGACCGAGTTCGCGAACAAGCAGTGGAAGATCGCTCCGACCTTCATCACGTTTGCCGCTCCGTCCGCGCACGATGCCGGCGCCAACACGCTCGCGCTTCAGGCCAACGACACGAATGTCTATACCGACCTAGCCACCTTCCTGGTGCCGGTCGAGTACACGACCAAGATCGGCGAAAAACCCTTCGCCGTGTATGCCACCTACGGCATCAACCTCGAGGGCGAAGCCCGCGCTCATCGCCTCGCGCAGACTCACAACGTCGATGAGGACTCGACCCTCGGCAACCTCGGTGTCCGCTACGGCGCGACCAAGATCGCCAAGGACTACCAGCTCACCGCCGAATACCGCTTCGTCGGCAACGGTTCTTACTCGTCGCTGCTTCTCGATTCCGACTTCAACGGCGGCTACCTCAACGGCGAGGGCCTGATTCTCTCCGGCAGCTACAACATCACCGACGCGATCAACGCGACCGTGAGCTACTTCAACTCGTTCAACATCGAGGCCACCCGCGCCAGCGGCGGTTCCACCAACCGCGGCAACGGCTTCGGCAAGGCCCAGGTTCTCCAGGTCGATCTCTCGGCCAAGTTCTAATCCCTCCAGCGTCACTGATAAACCAATACTCACATGAAAAAATCCCTCCTTTTCCTCGCATCCTTCCTCGCGGTCGTCGGCCTTGTCCGCGCCGAGAAGCTCGTCATCAAGGGCTCCGACACACTCGGCGCCAAACTCGTCCCGATGCTCTCCGAAGAGTACAAGGCGAAGAACCCCGGCACTTCGTTCGAGATCGCCGCTGAAGGCTCCACCACCGGCATCGCCGCGATCACCGACGGAACCGCCCAGATCGGCATGTCCTCCCGCCGCGCCAAACCCACCGAGATGTCGGCCGCCAGCGCCAAGGGCGTCACCATGAAGCCGCTCATCGTGTGCTACGACGGCATGGCCGTCATCGTGAACGAAAACAATCCGGTCAACGAACTCACCGCGCGCCAGGTCGAGCAGATCTTCACGGGCGACATGACCGACTGGTCCGCCGTCGGCGGCACTCCCGGCAAGTTCTCCATCTACACGCGTAATACCTCTTCGGGTACGTACCAGGACTGGAAAGATCTCGCCATGAAGCGCCGCGACTACGCCTCGTCTTCCCAGAAGATGGCGGGCAACGAGCAGATTGCCTCCGAAGTTGCGAAAAATCCCAACGGCATCGGCTACGTCGGCCTCGCCTACATCAAGGCCCCCGGCATCAAGGTCGTTTCCATCGCGGGCGTCATGCCCTCCAAGGAAACCGTCGTTTCCAAGAAGTACCCGTACGCCCGTCCGAACTTCTATTACACGAACGGCGAGCCGAGCGGCGAAGCCGCGAAGTTCATCGAGTTCACGCTCAGCGATGAAGGCCAAAAGGTTGTCGAGCAGGTCGGCTTCGTTCCCGTCCGCTAAGCGACGTTCACGCATCATTTCCTTGTAGGGCCGGACTTGATCGGTGCCGGTTTCACGCAGAAAAGGCCGCGAGCGAGTTTGGGCCCTACGAGTAACTCAGTGTTGTTGTTCAAGTAGTCAGTCACAGGCGCGCCGGAAGTTCTGTCGGCGCGCCTGTGTTGTTTTTACGGGTCCCGATCCGGCTTTGTCACAGAAACGTAACCGAGGCCCCGTTGACCGATAATTCCCGTCATTTGTCCTCTCTCGCCATGGCCACCAGCACCACCGCCGACGCCCGCCCGCCCTTCGCCATCGCGAAGGCGCGCACGCGCTTTTTCGGTCTCTCGCTCGATGAGTGCATCCAAAGTTTTTTCGGCGGCAGCGCGTTGGTCGCTGTCATCGTGCTCGGCTTGATCACCGTTTTCCTGTTCCGCGAGGGTGCCGGCTTCTTCACGCAAAACCGTCAGAACATCACGGTCTATCGCCAGGCCGGATTGGAGTACGTCGATTTCATCCGCCAGCAGGAGCGCGATCACACGGCGCTGACCCGCTATCTCTCCGACATCCGCCTGCGCACGCTCAGGCATTTTCTGGAGGTGGAAAAACTTCCCCTCGCCGACGCCAACGCGAAGCTCGCCGCGTTCGATGATTACGCGGGCCGCTACAGCGACGCGGTCGTGCCGATCCGCGGTTTCGTGGCTGACCTCGGTGATGTCGCAGTGGCCATCAAACAAAAATTCGAGATCAACGAAGACCGCATGGTCGAACGCTCCCAGCTTGTCGCTGCGGGAAAAGATGAAGAAGCCGCGGCGCTCTCGATCGAGGCCATCGATTTCAAAACCGAGCTGCAACCGATCCTCGGTGCGCTACCTGCGTACAAGGAAGCCAATCAAGCGTTCGCCGCCGAACTGACTGCGCTGGGCGCGGGTATTCCGACGCTGCCGGTGCCGGAGCTGCAGACGCGCATGGAGCGTTTCAAGACGCTCAACGCCGAGTACATCGCCTCGTTCCCGGCAGTTGAAAAACAGCTGGAGACATGGGCCTACAACGAGCCCGTCCCGTTCTGGCAGGCCTTCACCGCCTTCATCTTCGGCAAGCAATGGACCACCGCGAGTTTCTGGCAGGACTGGTACGGCATTCTCCCGCTGCTCACCGGCTCGCTGATGGTCTCGCTTGTCGCTCTCACCATCGCCGTGCCGCTCGGCGTCGGTGCCGCCATCTACGTCAACCAAATCGCCCGGCCCACGGAGCAAAAGCTCATCAAGCCCTCCATCGAGTTTATCTCGGCGATCCCGTCGGTCGTGCTGGGGTTTTTCGGTATCGCTGTTCTGGGCACGCTGCTGCGC
>CAMLSH010000304.1 GCA_946482625.1 uncultured Opitutaceae bacterium | reverse complement strand
GGAAGACCTCGCTCTTCATGAGCGCGGACAAGGTGAAGTTCCGCAAGCCCGTGCGACCGGGCGACCAGCTCATCATCAACGCGAAACTCACCAAGACGCGCGGCGCCAAACTCGCCACCGCGGAGGTCACTTGCACCGTCGAGGGCACGGTGGTTTCTTCCGGCGAATTGATGTTCGCGATCCTCGATACGAGCGAGCTCGACTGACCCGTTTTCATGGCTTCCCAAATTCATCCCACCGCGATCGTCGAACCGGGCGCGCAGCTCGGAGCCGATGTCGAAGTCGGCCCATTCGTTTACATCGGCGGCGCGGTGCGACTGGGCGACGGA
The DNA here is from genome assembly GCA_946482625.1 of uncultured Opitutaceae bacterium. The sequence continues at coordinate 4,786 of CAMLSH010000304.1, read as the reverse complement.
ACGCGCATCCATCATCATGCCAGTGTCGAGGGCAACACGACGCTCGGGAAAGCCTGCGAGGTGTTTCCGTACGCGAGCATCGGCGCGAAGACGCAGGATTTGAAATTCAAGGGAGGAACTCCCGGCGTGCGCATCGGCGACCGGAATGTTTTCCGTGAATACGTAAGCGTTCACGCCGCGACCAACGACGGCGACTTCACCGTGATCGGCGACGACAACACGATCCTCGCGTACAGCCACATCGCGCACGATTGCGTGCTAGGCAGTCATATCGTGATGAGCAACGCGATCTCCGTGGCCGGGCATGTAACCATCGAAGATCATGTGACGATCGGTGGCATGGCGGGCATTCACCAGTTTTGCCGCATCGGCGCGTACGCGATGGTCAGCGCGTACGCGAAAGTCGTGCAGGACGTGGCACCGTTTTTCATCGCGGACGGACAACCCGCCGTGATCCGTTCGCTCAACAAAGTCGGCCTTGAGCGCAAAGGATTCACGCCCGAGCAGCTCGATCGCGTGAAGCAGGTTTACCGTGTCCTTTTTCGCGATGGTCTGAACCGGACGCAGGCGCTGGAAAAACTTCAGCAGCATCCGCAGGTGGCCAGCGACGAAGTCCAGCGCGTGCTGATTTTTGCGGCGAAAAGCGAACGAGGCCTGGCGCCGGGCTCGGTCTGAGCGGGCCGAAGCGGAACTGGTCGGAGTCGGGATGGAAGCGACGTGGATCAGGTCCAGCCCACAGTCCGAGGTGGAGCGGGCCGTACCGGCACGCGTTTGAACGTCGCGGAACGAGACGGCATGGACCAGAGTTCCGTCCTGCCGCTTCTACGCGGAACGGCGTTCAGTTCAATTTTAGCTCAGCTCGTGTGCGGTGACGCTGAGGGCGTAGGTGGCCGCGGTTTCGCAGCGCAGGACGAGCGTGCCGAGCGTCGCGGGAAGAAAACCTGAGCGGAGCGCGGTCTCGACTTCGGCGGGCGTGAAATCGCCTTCAGGCCCGATCAACCAGAGCACCCGGCGCGGCGCATGGCCCAGCGCGCTGGTGGTTTCAGCGAAGAGCGTTTTGAGCGGTTTCGCGCCGGGATGGAGACTGGCGATGAGCTTGAGGTCGAAAGCGCCGGCAGGGACCGGAGCGGTAGAGTCGGAAATGGCGACGGCAGGCGAGGCGAGAAAGGACGCAAGTGATTGAAGCGGGGCGATCTCAGGGAGCCAGGGGTTGCCGCATTGTTTGGCGGCTTCGAGGGCGGCGGTGCGCCATTTCTCGATTTTTTTGTCCTGACGCTCGCCGTCGAGGTGGACTTGGGTGCGTTCGCTGACGATGGGGACGATGCGGGCGGCGCCTATCTCGGTGGCTTTGCGGATGATGCCGTCCATGCCGGGACCTTTGGGAAGGGCTTGGGCGAGGGTGATCGCGTGTGGCAAAGGCGGGGCGCGGCGGGTGTCGCGGACGGTGAGAACGGCGGCGCTTTTGGAGTCGGCGGCGAGTTCGCAGTCCCATTCGGTGCCGCGTCCGTCGAACGCGACGACAGGATCGCCACGGCGGGCGCGATTGACGACGACCAGATGGTGGGATTCGTCGGCCGTCAGTAGGAGAGTCGTCGGAGCAGTTTCGGTCGGGAGGCAGTGAACGCGAAAGTCGGGCATGAGAACGGTTTGGCGAAGTGCTGAGGCCTGAAAACAGTAAGGGCGCTGGCCCTATGAAAGACCAGCGCCCTTGCCGACTTTTAGAAACTACAAACTATGACTACCAAAAAGAACGGGTAACTAACGGGGAGTAAGACGCAGCGTTGGCCGGAGCGTTCAAAAAGGCGGAAAGTTTTTTGAGAGGAATTTCGGCGCGTGAGATGGACCTAGAAAAACGAGCGTTTGCCGTGTGTTTTGACGGCTCATGAAGCGTTGGAAGCCGTGGCGGTGGCTGGATTTCAGAGGATCGCGAACGATGAAGCCGAAATTTCCATTTACACGACGGCGCTCGTTTCTACGGTCGGGGCCTCGTTCGGTGCGCCCAGATGGCGAAATTGGCAGACGCGCTAGACTCAAAATCTTGTTCCGAAAGGAGTGTCGGTTCGACCCCGACTCTGGGCACCAACGAAATCGGGACGACCGAGGACGGGCATGAAAAAGTTTGAGGGATAGCGCGGCGTCGCGCGTAGTAACTGCCGAACCGGCCTGATGGCTGGTCTTAGCAACAACCCCAACTCATCAACAATCCTATGAAATTCCTCCGTCTCCTCCTCACCCTTGGCTTTGCCTCCATGCTCTTCGCCGGCGCCGCTCAGGCGGGCGATGGCAAGAAGGAAGAAGGCAAGTCCTGCTCCGACTGCTGCAAAGACAAGTGCCCGGCCGACAAAAAAGAAGAGAAGAAGCCCTGAGTGGGTTTCGGTCTTCGCACCGTATTTAGCGGTTAGCCGATTTATGAACCGCGTTCCCGAGGGAGCGCGGTTTTTTGTGGACTGGGTGGAACGCGCACTTGCTCCGAGCGCATCGAGCGGTGCCGTCCGCTTGGTTCGTCTTCCTCACGTCACACTCCGCCCGTTTTCAATCCAGCGTGCGCGGAGCGCCCGCTCCACCCCGGAGCTCGAACCGCCAGGGTCGAGTTGGGACGCGCGGTCCCCGCGCGTGGTGCGATGCCGCAGTGGCTGCGGGAGTTATTTGTCCGCGACATGGCCCAGCACGCTTCGAGTATGTGCGCGCTCCACCTTAGAATTTGAACTGATCGATGTTCTCCTTGGTGAAGACGAAGGGTTTGCCGAGGAGGATGCTGTCGCCGTCGATGGCTACGGAGCCGAGTTTGCCGGCGTCGATGCTGGTCGCGCCGGGAGCGAGTGTACCGTCGTGCAGCGCCTTGGCAGCGGTGACGGTGAGGTAGCCGAGGTCCATCGTATTCCAAAGGACAATACTATCGACCCAGCCGTCTTTCACGTAGTCGCGATTCAGATTCGGTGTGGAAAGGCCGGTGAGTTTCACGTTGGTGCGGTTTTCCTGCTTGAGGGCTTCGGCGGCGCCGGGGACGGCGGGCGAGCAGATGGCGAGGATGGCTTTCACGTTGGGGTAGGCGCGCGTGATGTTTTTGGCCTCGAGCATGGCTTTGTCGCGCTGGCCGTCGCACGGGTGGATGGCGGCGAGTTTCATCTTCGGATGCGCGGCGGCCATGCGTTCTTTGATGAACTTGATCCACTCGTTCTGGTTGGCGTCGGTAAGCGAAGCGGTGATGATCGCGTATTCGCCTTCGCCACCGGCGAGGCGGGCGCCTTCGTCGGCGAGGGTGGAACCGATGCCTTGGGCGGTGGCTTGGTTGACGAAGAAACTGCGCGCATCGGAGCGGGCGTCGGCGTCCCAGGTGATGACCTTGATGCCGCGTTGCTGGGCTTTGCGAAGGACGGAGGAAATGGCTTCGGGGCTGGCGCAGCTGGCGGCGATGACGTCCACGCCTTTGGTGATCCAGGCTTCGACGATTTCGTTTTGTTTCGCGGGATCGGGATCGGTGGGCGCGTCCCAAAGGATATCCACGCCGAGCTGGGCGGCGGCTTCGTCGGCGCCTTGTTTGCACGAGACGAAGTAGGGATCGGCTTTGGCTTTCGGCGTCATGGCGACGACGAGTTTTTTAGCGGTGGGTTGGGGCGAGCCGGAGCCGCTGCGGGCGGAGGAACCGGTGAGCGAGCGGGCGAGGAAGAGATTACTCGCGGCGATGAGGACGGCGCCGCCGAGAATGGCGGCGATGATGAGGGCAACCTGGCTGTTTTTCATATCAAAGTCGGAGAGGGTGGATGTATTCGGAGAAAGGGGACGCGTGCTGGCGATCTGCGCGGCGCGCTGCTGGCGGTTCCAGAGCTGGTTGAGCGCGATGGCGACGATCAGGATAAGGCCGGCGCAGAGACCGGCAACTTCGCTGGGCTGGCCAGAGAGGCGCAGGCCGTTTTGGAGGACGACTAGGCAGAGGAGACCGAGGAGCGTGCCGTGAAGTGTACCGCGTCCACCGGCGATGGCGGTGCCGCCGAGGACGACGGCGGCGATGGCAAGGAGTTCGTAGCCGGTACCGGCGTCGGCCTTGGCCTGGCCGACGCGGGCGACGTACACGATACCGGCGAGGGCGGCACAGATGCCGCAGATTACATAGCTGCGTAGTGTGATCGACCCTACGCGAACACCGGCGAAGCGGGCGCCGGCGGCGTTGAAACCGAGGGCGGTGAGTTCGCGGCCGAAGACGGTGCGGTGGAGCAGCAGCCAGAGCGCGAAGAAGACGACGAGGAAGAGGACGAATTGAACGGGGAGAAAACCGCCAAGGTAGTTTTGACCGAGTGCGAGGAACGATGCCGGGAAACCGGTGTAGCTCACGTAGCCGCCGGTCGCAGCTTCGGCGAGACCGCGGAAGAGCGAAAAGGTGCCGAGCGTGACGATGAGTGGCGGCACGCGAAGGCGGGTGATGAGCAGGCCGTTTAGCGCGCCACCGGCGGCGCCGAGTGCGACGGTGAGCGCGGCGACGATCCAGATCGGAAGGCCGAGGCCGGACCAGGAGGCGCCGAGGACGACGGCGCCGAGTCCCATCATCGAGCCGACGGAGAGATCGATGCCGCCGGTCTTGATGACGAGCGTGAGACCGAACGCGAGGAGGCCGATCTCGGCGGCGAGGCGGGTGATCTCGAAGCCGTTTTCAACGGAGAGGAAGTTGTCGCCTGCGATGGCGAAGACGGCGATCTCAAGCGCGAGGACGAGCAGGAGAACCCACTCGGCGTTGGGGCACCAACGGGTGAGGAAGGCCGGGCGCTTGGTGGGGATGAAGTACGGCTGCTGC
>CAMLSH010000303.1 GCA_946482625.1 uncultured Opitutaceae bacterium | reverse complement strand
CTCCGCTGCGACTACCTCGTCAATCCCCTTGGGATCGACGAACGCTCCCCGCGCCTGAGCTGGACGCTTGAGTCCGAGGCCCGCGGCGCCCGCCAGCTCGCCTACCGTATTCGCGTCGCGAGCACCGCGCAAAAACTTGCCTCCGGCGAAGCCGACCTCTGGGACACCGGCCGCGTCGAAAGCGACCAGACCACACACATCGCTTACGCCGGCAAACCTCTCACCTCCCGCGCCACCGCCCACTGGACCGTCGAACTCTGGCCCACGGCCGCAGCCCACTCCGACGTAGCCGCGTCACTTAAGACGCGGACGCCCGCTTTAGACTCCGCCTCCGTTCTCTCAGCCCCCGCCCATTTCTCCCTCGGCCTCCTCTCTCCCGCCGACTGGTCCGCCCGCTGGATCACCCACGACCCCGAAATCATCACCCGCGACCCCGCCGCCATCGAAGGCACCCTCCTCGATCCCGGCACCCCCGCCCTCTTCCGCCGCGAGATCGATATCCCCGCGCCCATCGCGCGCGCCACCCTCTACGCCACCGCTCGCGGTATCTTCGAATTCCGCGCCAACGGCCAGCGCATCGGCGAAGACCTCTTCGCCCCTGAGTGGACCGACTACGACAAACGTATCCACTATCGCACCTACGACCTCACGGCGCTCCTCACTCCCGGCCGCAACGCCCTCGCCGCCACCCTCGGCGACGGCTGGTGGACCGGCTACGTCGGCTGGCAGGAAACCCGCGCCCGCTACGGCAGCCTAGAAAACTCCCTCCTCGCCCAACTCGAAGTCGAACTAACCGACGGCCGCCGCCTCACCTTCGGCACCGATAGTTCCTGGACCTGCAACACCGGCCCGATCCTCTCCTCCGACTGGATGATGGGCGAAACCTACGACGCCCGCCGCGAACACCCCGGCTGGGACCAACCCAACTTCTCCTCCGATTCCGTCTCTCACCCCTCCCCCGTCACCCTTCACTCTTCCCTCCCCTGGCTCCCCGCACGCGAAACCGCCGCGCCCAACGTCCCCCGCGTCGCCCAACGCTCCGAGCCCGTCCGGATCACCGAACTCCTCAAGCCCGTATCCCTCACCGAGATCACCCCCGGCGTCTTCATCTACGACCTCGCCCAAAACATCTCCGGCTGGGTCCGCCTCAAACTCCCTACCCTCCCCGAAGGCACTAAAATCACCATCCGCCACGGCGAACGGCTCAGCCCCGACGGCACCCTCTACGTCGAAAACCTCCGCCGCGCCAAGGCCACCGACATCTACATCACCCGCGGCTCCCCCGCCTCCGACGTAGCCGCGCTTGCCAAAGCGTGGCCATCCGCATCGCCCGCTTCCGACTCTACCGCCGGCGAAACCTACCAACCACACTTCACCTTCCACGGCTTCCAATTCGTCGAACTCACCGGCTTCCCGCCCGGCGTGAAGCCCGACATCACCACCGTCACCGGTTGCGTGACACACTCCGCAACCCCGCCCGCCGGACACTTCGAGTGCTCCAACGCCGACGTGAACCGCCTCTGGCTCAACGGCGTCTGGTCCCAGCGCGACAACTTCCTCTCCGTCCCCACCGACTGCCCCCAACGCGACGAACGCCTCGGCTGGATGGGCGACGCTCAGGTCTTCCTCCGCACCGCGTCCTACAACATGGACGTCGCCGCCTTCTTCACGAAGTGGATGATCGACGTCGAAGACGCTCAAACACCCGAAGGCATTTTCCCCGACGTCGCCCCGCGCCTCCGCGAAGGCAAAAACTTCATCGGCCTCGGCAATCTCGGTGGCGCCGCCGCCTGGGCCGACGCCGGTGTCATCATCCCGCACACCCTCTGGCGCGTTTACGGCGACCGCCGCATCATCGAGAAACACTACGGCGCGATGGTGAAATGGGTCGACTGGATCGCCTCGCACAACCCCTCCGGCCTCCGCCTCAACCAACTCGCCAACAACTACGGCGACTGGCTCTGCATCCCGAGCGACACCTCCTTCGGCACCCACTCGCCGATGAAGAACCTCCTCGCCACAGCGTATTGGGCCGACGACTGCACCAAGCTCGCCGAGATCGCCCGCGAACTCGGCCGCCCCGCCGACGCCGCTCGCTTCACCCAGATGTTCGAGACCGTTCGCGCCGCCTTCCAGAAAGAGTGGGTTCAACCCAATGGCCGCATCACGACCGATACGCAGACCGGCTACCTCCTCGCGCTCGCCTTCAATCTCCTCCCGGAAAACCTCCGCGCCGCCGCGCTCGAACACCTCGTCGCCGACATCAAGTCCCTCGACTGGCACCTCAGCACCGGCTTCGTCGGCATCAGCCACCTCAACCCGCAGCTCACGCTCAACGGCCGCTCCGACGTCGCCTACAAACTCCTCCTTCGCGACGACTATCCCTCGTGGCTCTACCCCGTGAAACACGGCGCCACCACCATCTGGGAACGCTGGAACGGCTGGACACACAAAGACGGGTTCTTCAACCCGCACATGAATTCGTTTAACCACTACTCGCTCGGCTCCGTCGGCGAATGGTTGTTCCGACACGTCGCCGGCATCGAACTCGATCCGTCAAAACCCGGTTTCCAACACTTCATCCTCCGCCCCTTCATCCCCGCCGAAGGCACGATCGACCACGCCCGCGCCACCTACCGCACGATGCACGGCCAGATCGAAAGCGCCTGGAAACGCACTGGCAGCCAACTCGCCTGGACAATCACCATCCCCGCCAACTGCACCGCCCAAGTCTTCTTCCCTGGCAACGCCATCACGACCGACGGCCTTACCGTCTCCTCTCCCCAAAACGGCTCCACTCACGTCACCGCCCCCGCCGGCCGCTACACCTTCACCAGCACGCTCTGAAAAGGTGGACCGCGCACCGGGCGCGCTCTTCGCCTCCGCCCGCTTTCCCAGCTAAAACCCCACCACTGATCACGATCATCGACCCTGCCACTGGTCACTGACCATTGGTCATTGGCCAATCGGTCACTGCTGATGCGGATGCGCAACGCATCCGCATCAGCGCATCCTCAACGAAAACCATCCGCCCAGCGCCAGCATCGCCGCGCTCGGCAGACACGCCGCCATCAACGGATCGAGCGTCCCGCGCACGCCGAGCGCGTTGGCCACTTTGAGCAGCACGAAATACAGCAGGAAAAGCCCCAGCGATTTCGATACACCCACCGCCGGATTCACCCGCACGCCCGTCATCGCGAACGGCACCGCCAGCGCGATCACGATCAACGGCGCGAGCGTCTCCGCCATCAGCTCGAAGTAGCGCATCGCGTAGATCGTGACCTTCGGATTCTCCTCCACCGTAAAATAGTCGATGATCCGCCGTAGCTGGAAAAACGACAGGTCCTTCGGCTTCACGTCGAACACCAGCATCAGATCCGGCTCCTCCGTGAAATACGGCACCTCCTTCACGTCGAACGGCCGGCTCGTGATCACATCCCCCGTCGCCGGATCGAACCACGTCTCCCGCCCCTGATAAAAAATCCAGCTCCCGCGCTCGCGCTCGAACTTCGCCTCCGCCGCGTACAGCCGGATTTTTTCCCGCCGCAGCGTGTCCAGCTCCGACACCGTGACGCCGTACCCGCGTTCCGCATACCGACGGTAACGGTTCATAAACCACATCCGTCCCTGCCGCTGATTGTCGAACGTCACCACCCGCGAAATCCCGCCGCCCTGCTCCCCGCCGCCCGTCTTGGACTCGTGCCGGAACTTAAGATAATCGAAAAGCTCCGCCGACGACTCCACCGACCACGGCACCACGCTCGCGTTGAGCGCCCACATCAGTCCGCAAAGCGCCACTCCCGCCAGCCAGACCGACCGCGTGATGCGAAAAATCCCCAACCCCGCCGCCCGCATCGCCGTGATTTCGTTGCTTCGGTGCAGCTGCCCGAGCGCATAGAGCAACGACACCAACAGGATCACCGGTAGGATCACCGCGAGGAAACTCGGTATCTTGATCGCGAAGTAGATGATCGTGTCGGTCACACCTGCCTCGTACCGCATCAGGTCCTCAAAATCGTCATACATCGTCTGGATCAGCAGCAGCCCGATCGTCGCCATGAGGACGAGTCCGAGGATGCCGAGCCATTCGCGCAGGATATGCCGGTCGATGAGATTCAACGCCGCGAAACTCACCCGCCCGCCCGCCGCGTGGCAACCCCTTCGTTCCCCCCGCCATCATCGCGTTCTCCTCCGCCCCACTCCGTCCCCACGCACCCCTGCGCTTCCGCCCCTCCGCGTCCCTCACCCCGCTTACACCTCTTACTCTTCTTAGCCTCGCCCGCCGCCCACCAGCACACCTCCCCCGCAAAATCCCCGTTGCAGTTGGCAACGCGGTTGCTACGTCGGAGCTCATGCCCGCCCCCAAAGACGCCTGGTCGTCCCGCCTCGGAGTCATCCTCGCCGTCGCCGGCAGCGCCGTCGGCCTCGGCAACTTCCTGCGCTTCCCCGGTCTCGCCGCCCAGTACGGCGGCGGCGCCTTCATGATCGCGTACTTCATTTCGCTTCTGATCATCGGCATCCCCATCGGCTGGTCCGAATGGGCGCTCGGCCGGCACGGTGGCTCGCTCGGCTATCGTTCGTCTCCCGGCATTTTCCACGCGCTCATCAAAAAGCCCTATGGGAAATACCTCGGAGTGATCGGCTTCATCATCCCCGTGATGATCTACATGTACTACGTGTACATCGAAGCTTGGTGTCTAGGCTACGCGCTCAACGCCGCCACCGGCAAACTCTCCGTGCCTGGTATGAACTACGGCGAGTTTTTCGGCCGCTACACCGGCGCCGGTTCCGATGGCGTCGCCATCCACTTCGGCCTGCACGACGTCGGCATTTTCGTCCTCATTGTTTACGCCCTCAACTTCTGGTTCATCTACCGCGGCATCTCCAAGGGCATCGAACTCGTCTGCAAATACGCGATGCCCGCTCTCATCGTCATCGCCCTCATCGTCCTCGCCCGTGTCCTCACCCTCGGCACGCCCGATCCACTCAAGCCCGATCAAAACGTCCTCACCGGCCTCGGCTTCATGTGGAATCCCGGCGACATTTCCGAAGGCCTGAAAAATCCCCAGCTCTGGCTCGCCGCCGCCGGCCAGATCTTCTTCTCCCTCTCCGTCGG
>CAMLSH010000302.1 GCA_946482625.1 uncultured Opitutaceae bacterium | reverse complement strand
CGCTACGGCGGCAGCCCCATCGGCAACAGCCGCGTCAAACTCACCAACGTCAAAGACTGCATCAAACGCGGCCTCGTGAAGGAAGGCCAGGACCCGCAAAAAGTCGCCGCCGACCAGCTCATCAAAGACGGTGTCGATGTTCTCCACACCATCGGCGGAGACGACACCAACACCGCCGCCGCCGACCTCGCCGCCTTCCTCGCGAAAAACAATTACGGCCTCTCCGTCATCGGTCTCCCCAAGACCATCGACAACGACGTGTATCCAATCCGCCAATCCCTCGGCGCCTGGACCGCCGCCGAGGAAGGCGCCCGCTACTTCCAAAACGTCGTCGCCGAGCACAACGCGAACCCGCGCATGCTCATCATCCACGAGGTCATGGGCCGCAACTGCGGCTGGCTCACCGCCGCCACCGCGAAATATTACCGCGGCATGGTCGCCCGCCAGGAATTCGTCCCCGGCATCGGCCTCGCCCGCGAGTGCCACGACGTCCACGCCGTCTACATTCCCGAGATGGCCATCGACCTCGCCGCCGAAGCCGCCCGCCTCAAGGCGATCATGGATAAGACCGACAACGTAAACATCTTCATCTCTGAAGGTGCCGGCGTCGAAAGCATCGTCGCCGAAATGCAGGCCAAAGGTCAGGAAGTCCCGCGCGACGCCTTCGGCCACATCAAGCTAGACGCCGTGAACCCGGGCAAATGGTTCGGCGAACAATTCTCCAAAGCCCTCGGCGCCGAAAAAGTCCTCGTCCAAAAATCTGGGTACTACGCCCGCGCCGCCGCCGCCAACACGGACGACCTCCGCCTCATCAAGAGCTGCACCGACCTCGCCGTCGAGTGCGCCCTCCGTCGTGAGAGCGGTGTCATCGGCCACGACGAAGACAAAGGCGGCATCCTTCGCGCCATCGAGTTTCCCCGAATCAAAGGAGGAAAACCCTTCGATATCTCCACGCCGTGGTTCGGAGAACTCCTCAGCGCCATCGGGCAGCCCAAGGGGGGCAAAGTGCACGTTTCGCACTAAAAACTCAGATATTTTTCCGGCCGCCCCTACATTTTGCCGGTGCCCTCGGGGCGAGAAAACGCCGACAGAGCATCCACGGCCGCTCCGCAATCGGCTATACTTTAGCCAATTGCACGCCTGAGCGCGTTCATTCCACCACCGTGAATGTTTCGCGCATGAACTGTAGTCGGGAAAACCGCGCACCCCGTTAGGGGTCTCCCTGATAGCCTAAGACCATCGATTGGCATAAAGTGGGCATAAGGGAAACATCCTATGAAACTTTCGTACAAGCCTCTGATCCTCGCGCTGGCCCTAGCGGCCTCGTTTTCGACCGCCCAAGCGCAGCTCATCACCAAGACGTTCGATGTCACAGGAGTTTCGAACGCCGTCGTGGCCCGATTCACCCTGTGGATCAATCTCAACGACAACACGCTGGTCGTTAATATCGACAACGCCGTCGCCACCAATTGGAACGGCAAGGTCGGCACGATCACCGGCATCGGCTTCAACACCCCTTTCCCGATCGCATCTCAAGCGGGCGACAATCCTTACGGCACGGTTCGCTTCAGAGCCAAATGGACGACCGGCAGCGCTCCCGGCCTCGCTCAAAACAACTGGAGCAGCGACGACTACTGGAGCGAACAGACCCCTTACCAGCAGAATCCTGATTTCAACCAAGACTACGGCGTCACCGCACCGAATCCCAACTACGGCATCGAGTACGGCGAAAAAGCGACCTTCTACTTCAAGTTCCTGAATCAGGATATCACCGAGGCCAACGTCGCCGGTTTCTTCGACAACAACAGCTCCACCACCAACAAATTCGACTTCTCCGTTCGCTGGCAGGAGGTCGACACCAAGTGGAACTACCAAAACAACTGCTTCGACGGCCCCGGTAGCGACAAGGGCGGCATCGATCTCGGTTTCACCTCCGACGGCGATCTTCCCGCCACGCCCGAGCCCTCCACCTACGGCCTCATGGGTGCCGCCGCCCTCCTCGGCTTGGCCGCTCACCGCCGCCGCAAGGCCGCAAAAGCCGCCAAGGCCGCCTGATCAGGCTCCCGCTTTCAGTCGCTTCGCCGCGCTCCTCACCGAGCGCGGCTTTTTTGTGCCCGCGCCACCCCGAGAGAAGCCTCCGTCGCCTCTCGCGCGATACGTCCACGATCCTGACCGCCGGCAGATAACCTTGCATCCGCCATTTTTCCGCTTCCCCCGCGCCTCGCTCCACGCCCATCCTCGCCGCCATGCCCATCCGCGCCTGGTTTCCCACCCAAATTTATTGCGAGAAACTCCAGAAAACCGGACTCGCCCGCCTCAACGACGATCTCGCCGACGAATGCGCCCGCCTCCGCGATTTCGACGACGACGGTCGCAAGTGGTCCGCCGCGAACTACCCCGGCGGATACACCAGCTACGCCTCGATGAACGCGCTCCACCGCTTCTCCTCCACGTTCACAGGCCTGGAGAAAAAGATCGCCCGCCACGTCCGCGCCTTCGCCAAAGCCCTCGACATGGACCTGCGCGGCCGCGAAATCCACATGACCGATTGCTGGGCCAACATCATGCCGCCCACCGCCGCACACAGCCTCCACCTACACCCCCTCGCATTCATCAGCGGGACCTATTACGTGCGCACCCCGAAAGGTTGCCCCGGTCTCAAATTCGAAGATCCCCGCCTCGACCGCTTCATGGCCGCCCCGCCTAAAATCGCCGGCGCTCGCGACGAAAACCGCATCCACACCACCTACCCCGCCGAAGCGGGCAACGTGGTCCTCTTCGAAAGCTGGCTCCGTCACGAGGTCCCCTCGAATCGCGTCGACGACGAGCGCATCAGCATCAGCTTTAATTACAACTGGGCTTGAGCTCCACGCTCACCCGCTTCTCATCGCCCCAGCTAGTCGCCCCTCTTGTCCAAAACGTTGACTCCCTCGCTCATGATCGTTCGCCACTGCTTCCGCTCGTTGTCCCTCGCCCTCATCGGCGCCTCGGCCCTCTTCCTCACAGGCTGCACCAGCCAGCGCGTGGCCGACGAAGCCAGCATCGCGGAAGCGAAACGCATCATGATCCCTACCATGGGCGCGGAAACCGGGTTCTTTAACGACCAACTCCTCGTCGAGGCCAACCTCGGCCGCGGTTTCCGTCCCCGCATGGTGAAACCCGGCTGGAAATCCCGCGGCGGTGAAAACGCGTTCGCCACCACCGTCTATAGCGACGAAGCCGCCCGCGAGATCGCCGAAGAGGAAGAGGAGGGCATGTTTATCCCGCGCATGCGAAACAGCACGCTGCCTCCGGTCGCCCTCCGCCTGCGTGTCCACAATCTCACGACCGCTCCTCTCGAGGTGGAGTTTATCGAATGCAAATCCTACCTGGGCAACTTCGCCGTCCGCCCGGAAAAAATCACCATCGCCGCCGGCGAATCCGGCCAGCCCGATCCCATGGTTTCCCTCCTCGGCGTCAGCGGCCAGGAAATCCCCGTCACGATCACGCTCCGCCTCGGCGACAAACGCGAAACACACACGGTCATCCTCGTCCCGATCAAAGCCCCCGCCCCGACCGAGTCTTCCGCCACGCCCTGAGCGGGTAAAAGCAACGGGCTCGCTCATCCCTTTCGCCGGGGCCGATGCGGTGAAAAACCACGAATCGACGCAAATGAACGCGAATGTCGGTCGGAGGCGTTGGAACGCAGTTCACCGACAAGACGCCGGACCACTTTGGTAAGCCGTTTGAATTGCTCCAACCCGGCCTGGTTATCATTCACGTTATTTCGCGGCCATTCGCGGTTCACTTAAATGACGACAGCTCAGCCGCGAGTTTCTCATTCCCACGCTCGCACCGCCCCTCGTCCGCGTATTTAGTCCCGGTCGTATGATCGTCATCCGCCGTCTCATCGACCGCGACCGCGCTTTCACCGCGATCTTTCTGCCCGGCGAGCCGCCGCAGATCTTCCCCACCAGCGATCACGAACACGGCCGCATTCTCCATATCTATAAACAAGACCGGCGCTACCCCGACGTCTTGAACGACTTCACGGACTTCGATCTCGGCTCTCCCTCCTCCAGCCTCCGCTGACACACCTCGTTCTATGGAAACCGCTCCGCCCGAAAACCAACCGGCCCGGCCTCCACCTCCCCGCTCGGCCGAGCCACCGCCCAAGCGCCGCAACCTCCGCAACTTCGTCGCCTCCGTCCGCTATTCGATCGACGGTTTTCGCGAAGCCCTTCGCCACGAACCGTCTTTCCGCGAAGACCTGCTCTTCGCCGCGGCGCTCATCCCTTTCGCGATCATCCTTCCGGTGAACGCCGTATCCACGGCGCTGATGATCGCGTCGCTCTTCCTCATCATTATCGTCGAGCTCCTCAACTCCGCCATCGAGTGGACTATCGACTACCTGCGCCCCGAACACCACCCGCTCGCGAAACGAATCAAAGACATGGCCAGCGCCGCCGTCTTCCTGAGCTACCTCAACTGCGTCGCTGTCTGGGCCGTGCTTCTCTGGCCCGGGACCGGCGTCTGGAAACGCCTCGCCGAACAATTCTCCACGCCGTAATCCCGTCGCAACCCGCTGTTTGACCCTTTTCTCACGTCCGCGCCGAACTCCACGCTTCTCACGACCGCCCTCGCCCCCAAACGTCTGATACGTCCGTTCACACAAACCCGTATTCGCAGGAAGCCTCCGTTTTCGCCATGACCTCTTTCCCCGCGCTCCCTCTTCTCGCGTGCTTGGCCCTGTTGGCCGGCTGCGCCGCCAATCCCTCCGGGCAACCCGCCGCCAAGTCCGCAACGCCGACCCGGCCCACCGCTCCCACCCCGCCCGCAGCGCCCGCCCGCCCCGCGGCCAAACCCACTGCCCCCGCGGCATCCGCTCCCGCGTCGCCAGCCACCAGCTCCAACACGCCGACCGCCACTCCCACCGTTCCCCCGCTGCTTAAACTCACCCCGGAAGCCGAGGCCGTGGTTTATCGCTTCACGCATGGCATCGGCGGCAACGCCCCGCATGAACTTGCGGATACCACCAGCTTCCCCTCCGCCATCGCTTCGCTCCAGACCGGCGCATCCTCGCCGAAAATCGAAAGCCTCGGAAAGGTCACACTCCCGCCCCCCAAAGGCCTCACCGCCGACGGCAACTCCACCGAACTCGTCGAACGCGATTGGACCGGCCTCGTCCTCGT
>CAMLSH010000301.1 GCA_946482625.1 uncultured Opitutaceae bacterium | reverse complement strand
AGGGGCATCCGCTTCTGGGCCGTCGCCTGTGGCGCCCGGTGTTTCCTCGACGGCGCAAGCCCCTGCTTTCGACGCCAAGCTGGGGGAACTCGCCGTGACTGGCCTCGCGCTGGTGGTGAACGACTCCACCACGCCGCGCCCCGCGCTTCAGGAGCTCACCGATGTTTCGCTCAACATAAAGGACGTGTCGCTTGCCCAGCTCGCGAAAACCTCGCCTCTCGCGCTCAGTGCGAAACTAGCAGGTGGCGGCGCGCTTCGTGTATCCGGTAATCTGGCACCGCAGCCGTTGAAGGGCGATCTCTCGATCGAGCTTGAGAACGCTCCGTTGTCTGCGGTGAGTCCGTATGCCGAGACCTTCGTGAACCTGCGGATCGCGCAGGGCTCGGTGTCGACGAAAGCGCGTGTGACGCTTGATACACCGGCGAGTGGCGGGATGCCCGTGATCACCGCGCACGCCGACGCCAGCATCGCCGATTTTCAGGCGATTGAAGGCAACAGCTCCGACGAGCTCGCGCGTTGGAAAACACTCACGTTGCGCGGCGTCGAGGCTGTCACGGCGCCTTCGCTCAAACTGCTCGTCGCCGACATCGAGTGGACCGATCCGGTGGGGCGTTTGGTTGTCGGGGAGGACGGTGGGTTGAATCTCGCGGACCTCCTCGTCGCACCGTCGAGGGCGTCGGGTGCTCCAGCGGCCCCGTCGGTGTCGTTTAACAAAGCGGGAGCGTCCGCGTCTGCGGCGGAAGCGCCGGCCACGTCATTCATCGTGGTCGATCGCTTCTTGCTGAACAACGCGGCGTTCACCTTCGTCGATCGCTCGATGGAGCCGGATGTGAAGCTCTCGATCAACCAGCTCGGCGGCACGATCTCCGGCCTTTCGTCGGCCACGCTGGCGCGCGCCGATGTGGATCTGAAAGGGAAGGTCGATGGTGTCGCCCCGGTTTCGATACGCGGCCAGATCAACCCGCTTGCGTCGGAGGCGTTCACGGATCTCAAGGTGGATTTTCGTGGCATCGATCTGCGGCCGACCGGGCCGTACGTGAGCCGGTATGCGGGTTATCAACTGGAGCGCGGCGCGTTGACGCTCGATGTGAAGGCGAAGCTCGCGCAGCGGCGTCTCGATACGAGCAATGTCGTCACGCTCGATCAGTTCACGCTGGGACAAAAAACCGAAAGCCCCGACGCGACAAAGCTTCCCGTGGGCCTGGCGCTCGCGTTGCTCCGCGACCGGCAGGGAAAAATTGTGCTCGATGTGCCGGTGCAGGGCAGTCTCGACGATCCGGAGTTTCGTATTGGCCGCGTGGTGATGCGCGTACTCGGCAACATTCTCACGAAGGCGGCGACCTCGCCCTTTTCGCTGCTGGGCTCGATGTTTGGCGGCGGCAGCAAGAGTGAGGAGCTGGCGTTTCAGGAGTTCGTGGCGGGCGCGGACGAGTTGACGGAGCAGAGCTTGCGGAAACTCGAGGTGGTGGCGAAGGCGTTGAGCGAGCGTCCGGCGTTGCGGCTGGAAATCGCCGGTGCATACGGTGCCGCCGTGGATACGCCGGCATTGCGCGAGCGGGAGTTGGAGAAGGGACTGCGCATGGCACTTTGGGACGAGCAGCGCAAAACAGCCAAACACGGTGAAGTGGTGCCGCCACCGGAACAGATCACGGTCTCGCCGGAAGCTTCCGCGCGAATGATCGGCGTGTTTTATCGCGCCGCTTTCGAGCCCAAGGATGCGGAAATGGACGCGGATGAAGCTGCGAAAAAGGCCGGGGAAGACGACGCCTCGGAGCCCAAGAAAAAACGCATCTGGGAGCCGGTCGTGCGCATGTTCCGTCGCGGAGGTGCACCGGCGCCTGCGCCCGCGACCAGAAGTCCCTCGGTCAAAACGCCGCAACCGCGGCCGTTCTCAAGCGCCACTGCAGGCACAGCCGCGCCGGAGCCGGGTGCGGCCCAAGCCGGGGACGTGCCGCCGGGGCCGACCTTGGAGGAGATGCGCGCCAAGCTGATTGCTGCGATCACGATCGACGAGAGCACCCTTCGCGAACTCGCGGCCGAACGCGCGCGGCGCGTGCGGAGTTATCTGATCGATGAAGGGCACATCGAGCCGGAACGGATTTCCCTCGTGGGCGAAACCAACAAGGGGCCGCGCGTGGACCTGCAGTTGAAGTGAGCGAGCGGACGATTGCATGCCGGCCGGGCTGTGGCGCGTGTTGCATCGCGCCCAGCATCAGCTCGATCCCTGGCATGCGTTTCAAGCCGGCGGGAATTCCGTGTATCCACTTGCTGGAGGACTATCGGTGCGCGCTTTTCGGTAAACCGGAACGCCCGGCGGTGTGCGCAAGTTTGCGGCCGGTGCCGTCGATGTGTGGCGCGGATCGCGACGGAGCGATGCGATATCTGACCGAGTTGGAGCAGTTGACGCGGCCAGAGTGAGAGCGAGACAGGCGCCGGTGCGCAAAATACACGCGGTGCCCGGTCCTGAGTATTGGCAGTAGGGTGGAGCGGGCGCTCCGCGCACGCTGAGCGACGGTGGCAGGCGATTGATGAGGAAGCGCGTGCTATCGCGAACAACGCGCCGGGCCGGCGCGTTCCACCTCGGAAGTCTGAGCGAGCGCGTGCTGGTCAGCGGTGATGACCGTGCGCGCCGGAACCCATCTCGGCCATCCATTCGAAATACTCGGGCCCGAGATCGGCGCGGCGGCGGAGTGCGAGGATGTCGGGCAGGCGTTTGAGCTCTTCCTCGACGTAGCCGAGGCGGTGCGCGTCGCTCACGAGGAGCAGCATGCGGCTCTCGATGCCGCCGGGCAACGGCACGCAAAGGATGGCTTCGAGATTGAAGCCGCCGTCGGCGAAGAGCGCGGTGATGCGCGCCATGGCGCCGGGATGATTCTGGACGCGCAGCTCGAGCACGGTGGTGGGCGTGGGCGGCTTACGGTCGGGTGGAGGAGTGGGCTTGTTAGGCATGGTACGAGGCCCGCTCTCGCGTCGCGCTGCTGGGGCAACAAAAACCCCCTCGGCGCGTCGCCAGAGGGGGAAATTGATTTTGGTTTCGAATCAAGATCCGCCTGGCGAGCCAGCGCATACGACTGCGACGACCACGGAAACGTGGACGGAGACGACGGCGGATTTGGCGGACGAGCGGATCATGGAACGCGGGCGAGGCAAACGAGCGCGGATGGATGCGTCAAGGCGCGGGTTGGGCGAGAGGTTGTCCCGCGGCCCTGTTTTACCGACGTGGTGAGGACGAACGCGTTGCACCGCACTCGCGTAGGTTTCCGAAATCGCTGCTGCGCAGCGCGAGAGGGTCGCGATGGGCGGCCACCGCCAGGGAGCACGTTCGGGATTGCTCGGGTTTCATTTCACGGGGGCAACCTTCGGCTTGCGGCGCGCGGTGTGCGCTGAGATGACGTCGGCGTATTATGGCAAACATCCCTGCTCAATTCGCCGGCGTCACCGTGGTGACCAAGGCCAACGTTTATTTTGACGGCAAAGTCGTCAGCCACTCGGTGCTCTTCGCCGATGGCAGCAAGAAGACGCTCGGTTTGATTTATGCCGGCTCGTATCATTTCGGCACCGACGCGGCCGAGCGCATGGAGATCGTCGCCGGCAGCTGCAAAGTCACGCTGGACGGGCAGACCGAGGTGAAGACGTACAACGCGGGCGAATATTTCGATGTGCCGGCCAAGAGCGGGTTCACCATCGAAGTCGCGGCCGGCATCGCCGAGTACATCTGCTCGTTCTTGAAGTAAGCTGACGGCGTCGCTGGAGCCGGCTGCGCGGTAAGGACTGCGGTGCCTGACACCGCAGTCTATTAGTGGAGCCGTTCCGATCCGGCACACAGCGAGCTACAGTTTTGGGAAGATTGTCAGAGCCTGAGCGGGCGACCGTTTGCTCTGTGGAGCATCGCCGGATCGCTCGATGCGGATTTTCCCCGGCCAAACAAATATTGCCTGGGGATTTTGGACTGCTCACCGTCAGGGCATGAATCGAGTCCTGCGGGGGGTGCAGCTGTTTCTGGGAGTCATGTTGGGCGTTGGGAATATCGCGATCGCTCCAGCGGAGGAGGCTGCGGCATCGCCGTTGCCCGATGGCCTGTACGCGGAGATCGTGACGCCGCGCGGGATAGTGACTGCGGAGCTGTTTTTCAAAAAAACGCCGCTCGCCGTCATGAGTTTCGTAGGCTTGGCCGAAGGCGTGTTTGGGCCGCGCAAAGGAGAGCCCTTTTTCAACGGGTTAGTGTTTCACCGCGTGGTGCCGGGCTTCGTCGTACAAGGCGGCGACCCGCTCGGCCGTGGCGAGGGCGGGCCGGGTTATGTTTTCCCGGATGAGTTTGTGCCGGGCTTA
The DNA here is from genome assembly GCA_946482625.1 of uncultured Opitutaceae bacterium. The sequence goes on along the minus strand of CAMLSH010000301.1, from coordinate 862 downwards.
AGCCACGACGCGGCGGGCGTGCTCTCGATGGCCAACACCGGGCCCGATTCGAACGGCTCGCAGTTTTTCCTCACGCTCGCGCCGGTGGTGCGCCTGGATTATCTCCACACGGTTTTCGGCCGGGTCGTGCGGGGACTGGACGTGCTGCCGGCGATCAAGCCGGGCGACACGATGCAGGTGCGTATTCAGCGGGTGGGCACAGAGGCGGGCGCCTTTCGCGCGGAGCCGGATATGTTCGGTGTGCTGATCGCCCGGGCGCTGAAAACGCGAAAAGGGGAGAAATCCAACGAGGGCGGGCCGCCGCGCGTGTTTTTCGAAGATGCGGATGGCCTGCTCCCAGCCGAGCCGCCGCGGGCGCGGGCGTTCAACCACAAGCTGGCCGCGTTCGAGCGTGTCACCGGACGGACAATTTTTGTCCGCCTTCTGGCGAAAACCCCGCCCGATACCGAGGGCCGCAAACTGGGCGCCTACGTCAAAGAGCTCGCTGCGCAGCTAGGCGTCACGCGGGACGGTGTGCTCGCGGTTTATGTGGCGGAGCGCGACGAATGGAAACTCTGGGTCGGCGACGATTTGCTCCCGGCGATTATGGAGCGGTCGGGCACGGTGGACGAATTCATGCAAAACGGAGCGCTCCACGCTAAAAAAGAGGAACTGCTTGCCGCGGCGAAAAAGCGCCTGGCTGCCCCCGGGGCTCCCGATGAATCGCCGGCCCAGCGTCTCAAACTCGCCTGCGACGACTTGCTGGCGGCGCTCATTGCGCGGCTGGAGCCCAAGAGCGCCGTATACTAAATCGACTGCGACGGGGCTCCGTCGCGATAGCCGGCAGGCGACTGCGCTCTGGTGGCACGTTTTTCGGGGCGGG